>NZ_QBJC02000015.1:0-117042 GCF_003057695.2 Pseudocitrobacter sp. RIT415
ATTACTCCATTTTAATTAACTGGCAAAACGGGAGGCTGACGAAAAAAATCAACTGATTTTGCAAACTTTAAAATTTATTTTTATTTTGATAATCAAAAAGTTATGCCGCATTCGACGAAAAACCATTCGATTTGCGGGCCTATAAGCCAGGCGAGATATGATCTACATCAAATTCTCATCTATAATGCTTTGTTAGTATCTCGTCGCCGACTTAATAAAGAGAGAGTTAGTGTGAAAGCTGACAACCCTTTTGATCTACTTGTTCCTGCTGCTATGGCCAAAGTTGCCGAAGAAGCAGGTGTCTATAAAGCAACGAAGCATCCGCTGAAAACCTTTTATCTGGCGATAACTGCGGGCGTGTTTATCTCGATTGCTTTTGTTTTCTACATTACTGCCACCACAGGAACCGCGGGTATGCCTTTTGGCGTCGCGAAACTGATTGGGGGTATCTGCTTCTCACTGGGCTTGATTCTCTGCGTCATTTGCGGGGCCGACCTCTTCACTTCCACGGTACTTATCGTTGTCGCGAAAGCCAGTGGTCGAATCACATGGGGTCAACTGGCGAAAAACTGGTTGAACGTCTATGTTGGTAACCTGGTAGGATGTCTGCTCTTTGTTCTGCTAATGTGGCTCTCCGGCGAGTATATGACCGCTAACGGTGGCTGGGGCTTGAATGTCCTGCAAACCGCTGACCATAAAATGCACCACACATTTATCGAAGCCGTTGCCCTCGGCATCCTGGCGAACCTGATGGTTTGTCTGGCTGTCTGGATGAGCTACTCTGGCCGCAGCCTGATGGATAAAGCCATGATTATGGTTCTTCCGGTTGCCATGTTCGTCGCCAGCGGCTTTGAGCACAGTATTGCAAACATGTTTATGATCCCGATGGGGATTGTGATTCGCAACTTTGCAAGCCCGGAGTTTTGGACCGCAGTAGGTTCAACGCCGGATAGTTTTTCTCACCTGACTATCATGAACTTCATCACTGATAACCTCATTCCGGTGACTATCGGGAATATCATTGGCGGAGGCCTGTTAGTTGGGCTGACATACTGGGTCATTTACCTGCGTGAAGGCGACCATCACTAAAGTGAGCGTTGTGTCAGGCAGTAAATAAAAAATCCACATAAGAAGGTAGGTGTTACATGTCCGAGCTTAATGAAAAGTTAGCCACAGCCTGGGAAGGTTTTACTAAAGGTGACTGGCAGAATGAAGTCAACTTACGTGACTTCATCCAGAAAAACTACACTCCATACGAGGGTGACGAGTCCTTCCTGGCAGGTGCTACTAAAGCAACTACCGAGCTGTGGGACAAAGTAATGGAAGGTGTTAAACAGGAAAACCGCACTCACGCGCCTGTTGATTTCGACACTGCTGTTGCTTCTACCATCACCTCCCACGACGCGGGCTACATCAACAAGTCGCTGGAAAAAATCGTTGGCCTGCAGACTGAAGCTCCGCTGAAACGCGCGCTGATTCCGTTTGGCGGCATCAAAATGATCGAAGGTTCCTGCAAAGCGTACAACCGCGAACTGGACCCGATGATCAAAAAAATCTTCACCGAGTACCGTAAAACTCACAACCAGGGCGTGTTCGACGTTTATACTCCGGACATCCTGCGTTGCCGTAAATCTGGCGTCCTGACCGGTCTGCCAGATGCATACGGTCGTGGTCGTATCATCGGTGACTATCGTCGTATCGCCGTTTACGGTATCGACTTCCTGATGAAAGACAAATTCGCTCAGTTCACCTCTCTCCAGTCTGACCTGGAAAACGGTGTGAACCTGGAAGCGACTATTCGTCTGCGTGAAGAAATCTCTGAACAGCACCGTGCGCTGGGTCAGATCAAAGAGATGGCAGCTAAATATGGCTACGACATCTCTGGTCCGGCGACTAACGCTCAGGAAGCGATTCAGTGGACTTACTTCGGCTACCTGGCTGCTGTTAAATCACAGAACGGCGCAGCAATGTCCTTCGGTCGTACCTCCAGCTTCCTGGATATCTACATCGAACGTGACCTGAAAGCAGGCAAAATCACTGAACAAGAAGCTCAGGAAATGATTGACCACCTGGTCATGAAACTGCGTATGGTTCGCTTCCTGCGTACTCCTGAATATGATGAACTGTTCTCCGGTGACCCGATTTGGGCAACTGAATCCGTCGGTGGTATGGGCGTTGATGGCCGTACTCTGGTTACCAAAAACAGCTTCCGTTTCCTAAACACCCTTTACACCATGGGCCCGTCTCCGGAACCGAACATCACTATCCTGTGGTCTGAAAAACTGCCGCTGGCGTTCAAAAAATTCGCTGCGAAAGTGTCCATCGATACCTCTTCTCTGCAGTATGAGAATGACGATCTGATGCGTCCAGACTTTAACAACGATGACTATGCTATCGCTTGCTGCGTAAGCCCGATGATCGTTGGTAAACAAATGCAGTTCTTCGGTGCGCGTGCTAACCTGGCGAAAACCATGCTGTACGCAATCAACGGCGGCGTTGATGAAAAACTGAAAATGCAGGTTGGTCCTAAATCTGAACCAATCAAAGGCGATGTGCTGAACTACGACGAAGTTATCGATCGTATGGATCACTTCATGGATTGGCTGGCTAAACAGTACGTCACCGCACTGAACGTCATCCACTACATGCATGACAAATACAGCTACGAAGCTTCTCTGATGGCGCTGCACGACCGTGACGTTATCCGTACCATGGCTTGCGGTATCGCGGGTCTGTCCGTAGCGGCTGACTCCCTGTCTGCAATCAAATATGCGAAAGTTAAACCGATTCGTGACGAAGACGGTCTGGCTATCGACTTCGAAATCGAAGGCGAATACCCGCAGTTTGGTAACAACGATGCTCGCGTCGATGACATGGCTGTTGACCTGGTAGAACGTTTCATGAAAAAAATTCAGAAACTGACTACTTACCGCAACGCTATCCCGACTCAGTCCGTTCTGACCATCACTTCCAACGTTGTATATGGTAAGAAAACCGGTAACACCCCAGACGGTCGTCGCGCAGGCGCTCCGTTCGGACCAGGTGCTAACCCGATGCACGGCCGTGACCAGAAAGGTGCTGTTGCCTCTCTGACCTCCGTAGCAAAACTGCCGTTTGCTTACGCTAAAGATGGTATCTCTTACACCTTCTCTATCGTTCCAAACGCACTGGGTAAAGACGACGACGTTCGTAAAACCAACCTGGCAGGCCTGATGGATGGTTACTTCCACCATGAAGCGTCTATCGAAGGCGGTCAGCACTTGAACGTTAACGTTATGAACCGCGAAATGCTGCTCGACGCGATGGAACATCCGGAAAAATATCCGCAGCTGACCATCCGCGTATCTGGCTACGCAGTACGTTTTAACTCCCTGACTAAAGAACAGCAGCAGGACGTTATTACTCGTACCTTCACTCAGTCCATGTAATGGATTTGACTGAAATCGCGATTTAAAAAGCGTACAATAAAGGCTCCACGCAAGTGGGGCCTTTCTTATAAGTCCCCCACTCTCCCCGAGCCTGTTTTGCGGGTTAATCTCTATAATGAAATTAACGTGCAAAATAAACTCAAGACGGCCTGAAGTCATGATCGTCACCCCTGCCGGACGCGGGGAAAAACTGGAGATAACACTGCAATGTCTGTAACTGGTCGCATTCACTCCTTTGAATCCTGTGGCACCGTTGATGGCCCAGGTATCCGTTTTATCACCTTCTTCCAGGGCTGTCTGATGCGCTGCCTCTATTGCCATAACCGTGATACGTGGGATACCCACGGCGGCAAAGAGGTCACCGTTGAAGAACTGATGAAAGAAGTTGTGACCTACCGTCACTTCATGAACGCGTCCGGCGGCGGTGTGACCGCATCCGGCGGCGAAGCCATTCTTCAGGCTGAGTTCGTGCGTGACTGGTTCCGCGCCTGTAAAAAAGAAGGCATCCACACCTGCCTTGATACCAACGGTTTTGTGCGTCGTTACGATCCGGTCATTGATGAACTGTTGGACGTTACCGATCTGGTGATGCTCGATCTCAAACAGATGAACGACGAGATTCACCAGAATCTGGTCGGCGTGTCGAACCATCGCACACTGGAATTCGCTCAATACCTGTCAAAAAAAGAGGTAAAAGTCTGGATCCGCTATGTTGTGGTTCCTGGCTGGTCAGATGATGACGATTCTGCGCACCGCCTGGGCGAATTTACCCGCGACATGGGCAACGTCGAGAAAATCGAGTTGCTGCCATATCACGAACTGGGTAAACATAAATGGGTGGCGATGGGTGAAGAGTACAAACTGGATGGCGTCCATCCACCCAAAAAAGAGACCATGGAACGCGTCAAAGGCATTCTGGAACAGTATGGTCATAAGGTAATGTACTAAAGCCTTTAGCGTGACTCTGCATCCGGAGTCACGCGTCTTCTCTCCACGTCATATCAATCGCATTCAGAACCTGCTCCAGTTGATGGGGTTGTATTTGCCCGGGCTTCCACAGCGCGACCACCGGATGCGTTAACCCTTGATCCCCCGCCTCGGTCTCCTGACGTTCGACGTTCTCCCACTCGCCCACGCCGAAATGACGTGGTAAAAACGCCCAGCCATCACCGGCGGACAACCGTTTTTCTAACAGCGAGATTTCATTAACGCGAATGATACGGTCGGCGATTTGAATACGCTGTGCCAGCGCATCCTGCAGCATACAAAAAGGCACCAACTGCGGACTGGCGGCAAGATGCAACATCGACACCGGCGAGACCGGGAAAAAGCCTTTACGCGCCCAGACGGATAGCGATATAGCACCCACGGCCCGCCACTTAAGATGATCGTTAACCGAACGATTCAGCGCCTGGTAGATCCCCATATCCACCTTCCCGTCATCCAGCCACCGCTCCGCCTGTTCACGTTCACACATCAGCAAATCCAGCGAAATATGTTGCTGCGCGAGGGTACTTGCCAGACTAAGTAAAAAATCACGCGGCGTGAAAGGGTCATAGCACAGCGTCAACTGCGTCTTTAGCTGATCGGGCAGTTGCTTAGCGACCTGCGAAAAGGCCTGCGCCTCATGTAAAAACAGTCGAGCCTGGCGATACAGACGCTTACCGTAATCAGTGAGTTCAAGCGGTCGTTTTGCGCGATCAAACAGAATATAACCTAAGTCTATTTCAAGATAATCAATAAGCTGACTTACCGTCGTCCTGTCCTTCTTTAGCTTTTTGGCCGCCTGAGTCAGGGTTCCGCACTCACAAACGCAGGCAAACGCTTCAATTTGCGCCAGAGAAAAATTAATCGGCTCCATAGGTCTTCTCTCCATTTGCGGGGGATATTCCCCCGCTAAGTGATTTATTGCGCTCAGTATATTAACCCTAACATAGACGGGTGAACTTAACTGAGGAAGAAAAATGAAGAATCAAAAAATCTCCGCCGTCGCATTAGGTCTGGTACTCACTGCGGGGGTCAGCGTCAGCGCCGATGCCTGTACCCGCGCGTTTATGAACATGTTTCCGGGCTATATGGTCACCGCCCGCAATCTGGATTTCTTTGGCCCTGTCGACCCGTCACTGGTGATCACCCCAAAAGGCATCGCCCATAATGGCGGAGACAGCGCTAAAGCGGCACACTGGACCACCCGTTATGGCAGCGTTGTGGTCTATGCGGATGGTGTCTTTCCGATGGATGGCATGAATGAAGCCGGGCTGGCGGGGCATACGTTGTTTTATATGAATGGCTCGCAGGTACAGCAGGATAACCAGGATAAACCCGTGCTCAAAAGCCGGGCGTGGTTAAGCTATATCCTGGATAACTATGCCACTGTTAACGACGCCGTCGAAGGTATTCGCCATAACGTGCGTCTGGCGGCGGCTAAACTGCCAGTGGATTACGCGACCGATACTAAACATATCGCGATCGAAGATAAGAGCGGAGACTCTGCCATCATTGAAATTGATAACGGCAAAGTGAATATCTATCACGATAAAAACTACCGCGTGATGACCAACCCGCCTTCTTACGATAAACAGTTAGCAAATCTCGCGCGTTTCAGCCACGCGAAACGTGACGCGATCCCAACCGGGCTTGATGCCGACCAGCGACTGGTACGCGCCAGCTGGAACTTACAGAATCTGCCAAAACCGGATAACAAGAATCAGGCCCAGGGATTTGTGCTGTCGGTGGTTAACAATGTGGCTTACCCCATCGGTATTCCGGCAGAAAGCGATGAACAGAAAGTCACCGACATGTATGCGAAATACAGTAAGAAGCCCGAGAACAATAAAGGTATTGGTACCTACTGGACGACAATATCTGACCTGTCGCATCAGGAATATCATTTTAAATCGACCTTTGCCGCCTCGCAGGTGTGGGTGGATTTAAAACAAATCAACTTTAGCGCTGGCCAGCCGGTGAAAACCATCAGCGGCCTCAACGACTATGCGCAGAAAGGCTGGGAAGGAAATATCATGGCGCAGGCAAAATAATCGTCAAGCCCGATAAGATTTGAATTATCGGGCTTTTACTTGAAGTGCGGATCAGGCATGAGCCACTGGCGTTGGATGATGCCCGGCTTTGCGCAGCAGCATCAGCAAATAGACAAACGATACGCAGGCAATCATCACGAACAGCAGGTTGTCGGAATAATTCTGCATCAGCATTGCGGTCAGCGTTGGGCCGAGCAGGCTACCGATGGTATAGCTCAGCAGCAAGGCCTGGTTCATTGACACCAGTTGATGATGTTCCACTTTTTCACAGGCCCAGGCCATTGCCACCGGGTATAACGTAAAGCCGGAAGCGCCGAGGACAAATAACGCAGGGGCCATAGCCGCGTTGCTGAGCATAGCAAGGCATCCGAGGATCACCACGAAGACCTGTACACGCAGGACTAACAGACGGCCATAGCGATCCGCCAGGCGCCCCACCGGCCACTGCCCCACGATGCCTGCACTAACCATCACTGCCATCCAGAAACCGATACCGGAATCGCTCACCCCCTGGTGATTCAGATAGAGCGGCATCAGACCGTAAAGCGACCCCAGTACAATCCCGGAGATAATGCAGCCATTTACGCCAAGGCGCGCCTGGCGAAGCGTAAACATCGACCACACGCGAGTTGAAACATGCGTTTCATCCTGCTGGTTATTGATGCGCGCAAATAGCATCGGCAGAATGGCTGCCAGTACGAGGCCCGTCATCACCGGTAACACGGTCAACAGATCGGTTGGCAGCTTGCTGACCATCAACTGGCCGAGCACCGTCCCCACGTAATAGACCATCATGTACGCCGCCAGCAAACGCCCGCGATTACGCGACGTACCACTGGACATCAGCGCGCTTTCCACGACAACCCAAATCATCGCGCAGCCAACGCCCGCGACAAAACGCCAGAACATCCAGCTCCAGAATCCGACCATTACACCTAAGCCGACGCAGCCCACGGCAAAAATCGCGGAAGCAATGTAGTAGCTACGGTTAAATCCCATGCGCTTAATCAAGTGCCCGGTCAGCAATGTCCCCACCAGATTACCGGTGAAATAGGAGGAGCCGACCATCCCGACCTGCCAGGTGGGCAAGTTTTCGCGGGCGAGCCAAAGCGGGACGAGCGTATTTAATACCGCAATCGCCAGAGTCAACAAAAGTAAGCCACAGAGCAACAGCTGCACCGGGCGAGTATAGGTGTTCATGGGTAAAAACCGTGAGGATGATCAGATTTCGAGCGCATCATGCCACGGCCATAATTAAAGTCAATCGCCCGGCTGACGGGGGCTGCGGGGAATATGGGGCGACGATTGATGTTTCTTATCCAGCGAAGCGGAAATAAATTCACACCAACAATCATTTCATTGTTTTTATTCGTTTATTACCGGAACAACCCGGAACGATTGGTCGAAAAATTTCATGATAAAAAAGCATTAAAAAGCCAGGACGCGATGCCTGGCTTTTTTCATACCCACAATAACTTAACTGGCAATCGCCATGCCGACAGTCATATGCAGACCATAAAAAACGCCGCGGCCAATCAGTTCTCCCGCAATGACCAGCACGACGGCGATGCTCAGCAGCGGCAGCGCGGGTTGATACCCTTTCAGCTGCGGCGCAACCCAGCACACCAGCGCCAGAGCAATCAGCACCACACGCCAGGCCATCAGCGAGCCGTAATCAGGCACCAGTGCGGATGCCTGTTGAATGGAGCTATGGATCGTCGCCAGTTCCGCGCCCTGCATCAGCGCAACCACCACGCTCACCACCAGTGCAACAATGCTAACGGCAGGCAGCAGACGCATCGCCCAACCGGTGACATCAGCTGCGCGCAGCAGCAGGTAGCCCAGCAGCGGGCCGCCAATGAACAGCGTCAGGAAGAAGCTCATCGGCGTCCAGACACTGTACCAGGTCGGCACCGTATCAATGCTGTTGTACACACGTACCATCATCCAGACGAATACCACACCCAGGACGGCGGTCACAATCAGCCACAGCCCACGCAGCGCCGGCGACAGTTTTTTCACCATCGCCAGCAGCCAGCCAAGGCCGCCGACTGCAAAGAAGATTGCGCCACTGGCAATTTCATTACTCAGCGCCGAGGAGCCCACGCGGTTAAGCGAGTTGAACGCGCGAAACGGCGAGCCCAGGTGAAGCGTTGAGGCAATGAACGCAATGCCCATCAGCACCCACAGTGCAAGCATCCCGGTTACCACACGTTGTTGCGCGTTCGGACGTAAATCCCCCTTCAGCAGCGCCACTGCCAACACGATAAACGCGCCCACCACGCATTGCCCAAAGACCGTAAAGATCATAAGCGGCCATTCATGCCATCCACTTCCCATCTCACACCTCCTTCGGATTGGCTAAATAGCCAGTGGTGTCGCCGGTTGGGCGACTGTTGGCATTCGGCTTAATGACGATGCTTGGTTTGGTAAAGTGCGCAGACGGCAGCGGCGCAACGGCGGCAAGATTACCGTGTTTTTTGCGCAACTCGTCAATCGGGCCGAAATCGAGCGCACGCAGCGGGCAGGATTCCACGCAGATAGGTTTTTTACCATCCGCCACGCGGTCGTGACAGCCATCGCACTTCGTCATGTGCCCTTTCGCCGCATTGTACTGCGGCGCGCCGTACGGGCAGGCCATGTGGCAATAGCGACAGCCGATGCAGACATCTTCATCGACGACCACAAAACCATCTTCGCGTTTGTGCATCGCGCCGCTCGGACAAACCTTGGTACAGGCCGGATCTTCGCAGTGGTTGCACGAAATAGAAAGATAGTAAGCAAAGACGTTCTGATGCCAGACGCCGTTGTCTTCCTGCCAGTCACCGCCCGCGTATTCGTAGATACGACGGAAGCTGACGTCCGGGCCTAAATCTTTGTAGTCTTTACACGCCAGCTCGCAGGTTTTGCAGCCGGTGCAACGACTCGAATCAATATAAAAACCATATTGGGTTGTCATCGATTACTCCTTACACCCTTTCAACCTGAACGAGATTTGTGTGTGACGGGTTTCCCTTCGCCAGCGGCGATGGACGCTGCGTCGTCAGAACGTTGATGCAGCCCGCCTGATCAACACGTTTAGCATCCGGGTCATACCATGCCCCTTCGCCCAGGGCGACAACGCCCGGCATCATACGCGGCGTAACTTTCGCCTCGATATGTACTTCGCCTCGATCGTTAAAGATGCGCACCCGGTCGCCGTTGGCGATACCGCGTTTCTTCGCATCCAGCGGATTGATCCACATCTCCTGACGGCAGGCCGCTTTCAGCACGTCAACGTTGCCATAGGTAGAGTGAACGCGGGATTTATAGTGGAAACCGGTCAGCTGCAACGGGAATTTTTCCGTCAGCGGATCGTTATAGTTTTCAAATCCTGGGGTGTAGATCGGCAGCGGATCGATAACATCGCCTTCCGCCAGTTCCCAGGTCGCGGCGATTTTCGCCAGTTCCTGAGAATAAATTTCGATTTTGCCTGACGGCGTGGTCAGCGGGTTGGCCTGTGGATCCTCACGGAAGGCTTTGTACGCCACGTGATGTCCTTGCGGATCGCGCTTTTTGAAAATCCCCTGTTTACGGAAGGTGTCGAAGTCCGGCAGTTCAGGGATGGCTTTGCGCGACTGTTCATACAGATGACGCATCCACTCTTCCTGGCTGCGACCTTCGGTGAACTGCTGCTCAACGCCCATACGCCTGGCAAGCTCTGTGGTCATCTCGTAGATGGTTTTGCACTCGAAGCGCGGTTTAATCGCCTGATCAGCAAAGATGACGTACGACATGTTGCCGCAGGATGCATCCAGCGCGAAGTCCATTTGCTCAGACGCGGTGCAGTCCGGCAGGATGATGTCGGCGTATTTCGCGGACGAGGTCATATGGCAGTCGATGACCACAATCAGCTCGCACTTCTTATCATCCTGTAGGATCTCGTGGGTACGGTTGATCTCTGAATGCTGGTTGATAATACAGTTGCCCGCATAGTTCCAGATCATTTTGATCGGCACATCGAGTTTATCTTTCCCGCGCACACCATCGCGCAGCGCCGTCATTTCCGGGCCGCGTTCGATTGCATCGGTCCACATAAACATGGAAATGCTGGTCTGAATCGGGTTTTCCAGGGTCGGCATCCGCACGAACGGTAAAGAGTAAGAACCTTCGCGCGCACCGCTGTTACCGCCGTGAATACCGACGTTTCCGGTCAGGATAGAGAGCATGGAGATCGCGCGGGTAGCAATTTCGCCGTTAGCATGACGCTGCGGGCCCCAGCCTTGAGAGATAAACGCCGGTTTAGCGGTCGCGATTTCACGCGCCAGCTTCACAATGCGATCGACCGGGATACCGGTGATAGCCGACGCCCACGCCGGCGTTTTCGCCACACCGTCGTTGCCTTCACCAAGAATATAGGCTTTATAGTGACCATTGGCTGGCGCGCCCGCTGGCAGCGTCTTCTCGTCATAACCGACGCAGTATTTATCGAGGAACGGCTGATCGACCAGATTCTCGGTGATCATCACCCACGCCAGTGCAGATACCAAAGCGCCATCAGTTCCCGGACGAATCGGGATCCATTCATCTTCACGCCCAGCGCCGGTGTCGGTATAGCGCGGATCGATAATGATCATCCGCGCATTCGATTTCTGCCGTGCCTGCTCAAGATAATAGGTCACCCCGCCACCGCTCATACGCGTTTCGCCAGGGTTGTTACCAAACAGCACTACCAGCTGACTGTTTTCGATATCAGACGGGCTATTACCGTCGGCCCAACCGCCGTAGGTGTAGTTGAGACCTTCCGCAATCTGTGCGGACGAGTAGTCACCGTAATGGTTCAGATAACCGCCACAGCAGTTCATCAGACGGGCAACCAGGGTATTTCCCGGCGGCCAGGAACGCGTCATGGTGCCACCCAGCGTACCGGTACCGTAGTTGAGATAGATAGATTCGTTACCGTACTCTTTGATCAGGCGCTGCATGTTGGTGGCGATGGTATCGAACGCCTCCTCCCAGGTGATGCGCTCAAATTTTCCTTCACCGCGTTTGCCCACGCGTTTCATCGGGTATTTCAGGCGGTCTGGGTTGTAGACGCGGCGACGCATAGAACGCCCGCGCAGGCAGGCGCGAACCTGATGCAAGCCATCGTAGTTATCATCACCGGTATTGTCGGTTTCGACGTATTTAATTTCACCATCCACAACGTGCATGCGCAGCGGGCAGCGACTGCCACAGTTTACAGTACACGCGCTCCAGGTGAGACGCTCGGCGGCAGTAGCCGGGGCTAGCGCATCAGCAGCGCTTACCATACGGCTAAACGGGAGCGTGAAGGCACTGCTGGCCATCGCCAGGCCGCCAATTGCCGAGGTTTTCATCAAACCGCGACGGCTGACCTCGGCTGCCAGAATGGCATCGGGGGTCTTAATTTTCATGAATACTCACTTCGTTGCTCACATTGAAAACAATACCGCTATATAGTTATAGATATAGCGAAATTTTTATTTTTTAGTTTTATCTGCTGCGGATTACTTCGAAGGGAGTATTTCTCTTTTGAATGGTTAAGGTATTGCTCAGTATCAATGATGGGCACAAAAAAAGCGCCCGCAGGCGCTTTTTACATAAGAAAGGTGAATCAACCGATATATTCCAGGCCGTTCATATACGGACGCAGAACTTCCGGCACCTCGATACGACCATCGGCCTGCTGGTAGTTTTCCAGCACCGCCACCAGCGTACGACCTACTGCCAGGCCGGAGCCGTTCAGGGTGTGCACCAGACGGGTTTTCTTGTCAGATTTGCTACGGCAACGCGCCTGCATACGACGCGCCTGGAAATCCCAGACGTTAGAACAGGAAGAGATCTCGCGGTAAGTATTCTGCGCCGGCACCCACACTTCCAGGTCATAGGTTTTGCAGGCACCGAAGCCCATATCACCCGTGCACAGAATGATTTTGCGGTATGGCAGACCGAGCAACTGCAGAACTTTTTCTGCATGACCGGTCATCTCTTCCAGCGCCGCCATGGAGTCTTCCGGGCGAACAATCTGCACCATCTCAACTTTGTCGAACTGGTGCATACGGATGAGACCACGAGTATCACGACCATAAGAACCCGCTTCAGAGCGGAAGCATGGCGTATGCGCGGTCATTTTGATCGGCAGGTTATCTTCGTCAATGATTTCATCGCGCACCAGGTTGGTCAGCGGTACTTCCGCCGTTGGAATCAACGCATAGTTGCTGCTGTCAGCTTCTTCTTCCAGCGGACGCGTATGGAACAGGTCACCGGCAAATTTCGGCAACTGCCCGGTACCGTACAGCGTGTCCTGGTTTACCAGATACGGCACATAGTTTTCGCTATAGCCGTGCTGTTCAGTGTGCAGATCCAGCATGAACTGAGACAGCGCACGGTGCATGCGCGCGATCTGGCCTTTCATCACCACAAAGCGGGAACCGGTCAGTTTCACTGCCGCCGCGAAATCAAGACCGCTGTGCATTTCGCCCAGCGTCACGTGGTCGCGGACTTCGAAATCGAACTCACGCGGTGTACCCCAGCGGCTGACTTCAACGTTGTCGTTTTCGTCTCTACCGACCGGCACATCGTCGTGCGGAATGTTCGGGATAGTCAGTGCGATATCGCGGATTTCCGCCAGCAGCACGTCCAGCTCAGATTTCGCGGCATCAAGCTGCTCACCGAGTTTGTTTACTTCCAGGCGTAATGGCTCGATATCTTCCCCGCGCGCTTTCGCCTGGCCAATGGATTTCGATCGCGAGTTGCGCTCTGCCTGCAGGTTTTCGGTTTCTACCTGCAGCACTTTACGACGCTCTTCAAGAGCGCGAAGTTTATCTACATCCAGCTTAAAGCCCCGGCGTGCCAGTTTTTCTGCGACTGCGTCTGGCTCGGTACGCAGCAGATTGGGATCGAGCATGCTTATCCTGTGCTTATCGAATTGAAAAAAGGGAATGCAACCGCAGCCTGCGGTTGCAAAGATACATTGCCAACATTACCGCAACGCCTGCGCTAGCGGTAGCGTTTTGTGCGGCTATTTTGATCCTGTTCAGCGAGCCAGGCGAGCTTTTCGCCAATCTTGCCTTCAAGGCCACGGTTAGTTGGACGATAATAGCGCGTTTGTGCCATTTCCTGCGGGAAGTACTCTTCTCCGGCGGCGTAGGCGTTGGGTTCGTCATGAGCATAGCGATACTCCTGCCCATAGCCCATCTCTTTCATCAGTTTGGTCGGCGCATTACGCAGGTGAACCGGCACATCGTAGTCCGGGCGTTCTCGCGCATCGGCCATTGCCGCTTTGAAAGCGGTATAGACGGCATTACTTTTCGGGGCACAGGCCAGATACACAATCGCCTGAGCAATCGCGCGTTCACCTTCCGCCGGGCCCACGCGAGTAAAGCAATCCCATGCGGAAATCGCGACCTGCATCGCACGCGGATCGGCGTTGCCGACATCTTCTGAAGCAATCGCAAGGCAGCGACGCGCGACATACAACGGGTCGCCGCCGGCGGAGATGATACGGGCATACCAGTAAAGTGCAGCATCTGGCGCGCTGCCACGCACCGATTTATGCAGTGCGGAGATTAAATCGTAGAAACGATCGCCTTTGTTATCGAAGCGCGCGCTGCGCTCACCGGCGATTTCGGTTAACAGTTCAGGTTTGAGCGTGCGCTTGCCGGAATCATCCACTTCGGCCATATCGGCCATCATTTCCAGCGTATTCAGGGCGCGCCGCGCATCGCCGTTCACCAGTTCGGCAATCGCCCGGCGGGTATCATCCGGCAACACGATATCCTGGCCGCCGTAACCACGCGCATGGTCTTCCATCGCCTGAGACAGAACTTGCTCAATATCCTCGGTAGTGAGGGATTTCAGCAAATAGACGCGCGCCCGGGAGAGCAGCGCCGAGTTCAGTTCAAACGAGGGGTTTTCGGTGGTCGCGCCAATAAAAGTAATCGTGCCGTCTTCAATATGCGGCAGAAAGGCGTCCTGCTGGCTTTTATTGAAACGGTGAACTTCATCAACAAACAGAATGGTGCGGCGACCGGCGTTACGGTTCTGCCGGGCACGTTCAATGGCTTCGCGGATCTCTTTCACCCCGGACGTCACCGCAGAGATGCGTTCGACATCGGCGCTGGCGTAACGCGCAATCACTTCCGCAAGTGTCGTTTTACCGGTGCCCGGCGGCCCCCACAGGATCATTGAGTGCAAATGCCCGGCTTCGATGGCGCGCGGTAGTGGTTTCCCGGCGGCGAGCAGATGCTGCTGACCGATGTACTGCGCTAAATTTTCTGGCCGCATACGGGCGGCCAGAGGTTGAAAGGTATTATCTGAAAAGTCGAGCGACATGTTGCTCACGACCTACCTCTACTTACGTTGATCGTCCACCGTCACCCCGGCTGGCGGCGTAAAGGTAAACTTAGACGCGTCCACCGCGCCGTTTTGCTGCGATTTCAGCTGATAGCTGCTGCGCTGGTCGTCCTGCTCAATCGCGCTGAACTGATGAATAGTGCCATCGCGACCAACATTAATGGTGAACTGCTTCAGGTTGCCGTTGCTGCCTTTCGGCGTCAGCATAAAGTCATCACCACTCTGCTTGATGTTGTACTGCGCCCAGTCGCTGGACTGGTTACGGGCAATCAGCATAAACGGCGTATTGCCTGTCGCATCGCTCAGACGCGTAGCGGTCACCTGCTCCACAAACGGATTGTAGAACCAGAGGGTTTTACCATCAGACACCAGAATGCTTTCATCCGGCTGAGTCATGTGCCAGTTAAACAGATTCGGGCGTTTCACCCACAGATCGCCCTGGCCATCCTGTACCGCGTTGCCGCTACCGTCCGTTACTTTCTGGGTAAAGCTCGCGTGGAAACTGCTCACTTTATCCAGACGGCTTTTCAGATCGCTGGCAGCATCTGCCCAGACGCTACTGACAACAAAGCTGGAAAGTAATGCACACGTGATTGCTGCCTTTTTCATCATTAATCCTTAATAGCATCATGCTCCCGACGGGGAGGCTTCTGTCGCTCACTTTAGGCTTAAGCTCAGCGAGGCGACAGAAGAAAATACTGAATTTTGACTTTTTTACCTGGTTTTACGATCACTCGAACGGCGGTGGCGCAAGCACTTCGCGGTTACCGTTGTGCCCTTGCTCGCTGACAATGCCCTGCGCTTCCATCTGTTCGATGATGCGCGCCGCACGGTTATATCCGATGCGGAACTGGCGCTGTACGCCAGAGATCGAGGCTTTCCGTTTTTGCGTCACAAAATTGACCGCCTGATCGAATAACGGATCCAGCTCTTCACCACCATCTATACCGCCACCGCCACCTTCGCTTTCGCTGTCAGAGGTGATGCCCTCGATATATTGCGGGCGACCACGCGCTTTCCAGTCCTGCACCACAGCGTGCACTTCTTCATCCCGCACAAACGCGCCATGAACACGCACTGGCGTGCTGGAGTTCGGCCCGGAGTAAAGCATATCACCCATCCCCAGCAGTGATTCCGCGCCGCCCTGGTCGAGAATGGTGCGGGAGTCGATTTTACTCGACACGGTAAACGCAATACGCGTCGGGATGTTCGCTTTAATCAGGCCGGTGATAACATCAACCGACGGACGCTGGGTGGCCAGCACCAGGTGGATACCCGCGGCACGCGCTTTCTGCGCCAGACGGGCGATAAGCTCTTCCACTTTTTTACCGACCGTCATCATCAGGTCAGCAAATTCATCCACCAGCACCACGATATACGGCAGTTTTTCCAGCACCGGATGCGTGGCATCCATGCTGTCACCCGGTTTCCAGTATGGATCCGGAATCGGGCGGCCCATACGTTTTGCCTCAGCGATTTTCTCGTTGTAGCCCGCAAGATTTCGCACGCCCAACGCCGACATCAGCTTATAGCGACGTTCCATTTCATTGACGCTCCAGCGCAGGGCATTGGCGGCGTCTTTCATGTCGGTGACCACTTCCGTTAACAGATGCGGAATACCTTCATACACGGAAAGCTCCAGCATTTTCGGATCGATCATAATGAAACGCACATCTTCAGGCTGCGCTTTGTAAAGCATACTGAGGATCATGGCGTTCACCCCGACAGACTTACCAGAGCCCGTCGTACCGGCAACCAACAGGTGCGGCATTTTCGCCAGATCCGCCACCACCGGTTCACCGGCAATGTCTTTACCCAGCACCACAGAAAGTGGAGACGGATTATCGCGGAAACGTGCACAGTCGAGCACTTCGCGCAGATAAACGGTTTGACGTTTTTTGTTAGGCAGTTCCAGGCCAACGTACGGCTTACCTGGGATCACTTCCACCACGCGCACAGCGACAGTCGAGAGTGAACGGGCCAGGTCGCGCGACAGGTTAGAGATACGCGCCGCTTTCACACCCGGTGCCAGGTTCAGCTCAAATCGCGTGATGACCGGGCCTGGAGAATAGTTGACCACATCAGCCTTGATACGGAAATCCGCAAGGCGCGCTTCGACCAGACGCGCCATTTGTTCCAGCGCGAAGGTATCCACCGGCTCAACTTCCGTTGGCGGCGGCGTCAGCAGATCTAATGACGGCAGCGGCGTGGTCGGCTTAAGCGCCGGACGATCGTCGCCGTTACGCATCAACAGCGGGTGGATCAGGCTCTCTTTAGGCTGCGGAGCCGGCTGTTGCGGCTGCTGCGGCTGCGGTTGCTGCGTCTGAGGTGGGTACGCCTGCTGATGCGGCATCGGCTGTTGCACAGGCGGCTGCTGTACCGGCTGCTGCTGATAATGTGGCTGCTGCAGCTGCGGCTGGTAAGCCTGCTGATGCTGCGGCGGTTGCTGCACCGGTGGCTGCTGATAATGCTGCTGTGTCTGAGGCTGTTGCACCTGCGGCTCCGGCGCTACGCTCGGCGTAAACAGCGGGGCTTTCGGGGTGTCATCAATCAGTGCTTTGGTCGGCGAAAAATCGAAGTCATCCAGCGAGAACGGATGCGCGCCTTCCGGCTGTTCACTGGCATAACGCGACTGCTGACTGGCGGCAAACTGGCGTGCCAGTTCCGCTTCGGCGGCAGCATCTGCGTCGTCTTCATCGTTGTCAATATGTGTATCGCTGCCGTAACGCTGCTGCTGCGTCGCCGCAAACTGACGCGCTAAGGCATCCTGCTGCAACGCATCGGCTTCATCATCAGTCAGGTTGTCGACATCCACATCGTGCTGACCGCGCTCCGTGCCACGGGCACGTTCTTCCGCCATACGTTGTGAAGGCAGCTTTATCCCATAAGACGCCAGCTCGCGACGGGTTGGCACGCGTACGCGATTAGGGCGCGGCAGTTTAGGGCCAATGCCTTCTTTGACCTGTGGACGCGGGCCATCAACCGGGCTAAAGAGCGGTGCAGCAGCGGCTGCCGTCGCGGCGGCTGCTGCAACGGAGGAGGAAGCCTCACGCACGCTGGCAGCAACAGGCGCGACGGCAGGCGTCGGATCTATCGCTGGCGTAACTGCTGGCGCAATGTGCTGCTCAACCGGGGCCAGAGGCTCCGGAATCGGTTGATACCAGGCCGCCAGCTGTTCACGTTCGCGCGCACGTTTTTCTTCGACTTCTTCGAAATAGTAAAGCGGTGGACGCTGATGCGGTTTCGGCTCTTCTTCTACAACCGGCTCAGGCGCGACAGGCTCAACCGGCGGCTGTTGATAAACCGGTTCCGACGCGTATGGCTGAGGCTGCTCATAAGCTGGCTCCGGCGCATACGGCTGCGGCTGTTCGTAAACAGGCTCTTGCACGTATGGCTGAGACTGTTGATAGACCGGCTCTGGCACATATTGCTGCGGCTGTGCGTACACCGGTTCAGGCTCATACGGCTGATACTGCTGCGGTTGCTGATAAACCGGTTCCTGGGCATACGGCTGAGGCTGTTGATAGCCCTGCAATAGCGGGTCATCCTGATATGGCTGAGGTTGTGCAGGCGGCCAGCCATCTGGCGCGGGCGCAATTGAAGGTTCAACCGGATTTGCAGCAGAAACCGTCTGCCACTCGACGCCAGGCTGTGCTGCGCCATCAAGCGCGCTCGGTGCTGTCGTCACAGGATCAGCCGGAGCCGCCCAGGCTTGTGTCGCCGTTGTCGCGGCGGCCGCGGCGGCAATCGGTTCAGTGACGGTATGGCCATTCAGCAGCGGATCGTATTCATCGCTTTCGCTTCGCACTGCGCTTGAACCAGAAAACAGCACATCATCGGTATCCGGACGCAATGCAGTACTGCCGGAGAACAGCACATCATCAGGATCGGCCTGAACGCCACGGGCGCTGTACTGCACCGCCTCTTCCGGGTCATCCATGCGTTTACCCGAGAAAAGCGCCGCATCGGTCTTGCGCCCCATTGGGTTAGAGAATTTTTCAGCGATACGTTGACGACGCGCCAGCGCGCCACGAAGAATACGCGCCCGACGGGAATCACGCTTCGCTACGGGCTCATCATCTTCATACTCTTCGTCATCTTCGTACTCTTCTTCATCCACCCAGGTGTCATCCCGGCGCGTACGATTACTGGCGAAGGTGAGAATATTGAGGATCCAGCTACCGATTTTTTCGGCAATGCTGACCCAGGACCAGCCGGTAAACAGCGTTAAGCCCGCCGCCCAGATACATAACAGGGCAATAGTGCCGCCGCTGCTGTGCAGCATCGGTTGCAGCGCGGTGCTGAGCAGGCTGCCAATCACGCCGCCGGAGGCAAAGTACCAGATATCATCGGCGTTGATCGCGGCCAAACCGCAGGCGGTGAGGATCATCGCCAGCACGCCAATCAGGCGTAACGAGACCGCAAAGTAATCGATGTATTCATCGCTGGCGCGGTGTCGCCAGGCGAACCAGCAACCGCCGACGATAATCACCGGGATGGTGTAAGCCATGACGCCGAAAATAAAGAACAGCGTATCAGCAAGCCATGCGCCCGATGCGCCGCACAGATTATGGATAGGTTCATGCCAGGCTGTTTGCGACCAACTGGGATCGGAAGGATTGAAGCTCAGTAGTGCCGCCATCAACCAGATGGCAAAAAGGGAACATAAGAGGAGTAACGCCTCAAGGAGTCGGCGTCCACTGCTCAGTTTTGTCAGTTTGACTTCTTTGTCTTCTGTATATTCCTGGCTCAAGAAAGGCTCTCCAGGTGCCAAATGCTAAAACGGACAACAGCGCCGGGTCTCCCCGGCACTGTTGCTGTATGGATTAACAGGAGTGTAATCAAACTGAGCTGATTTTGCACCTGTTCCGTATTAGCGAGTCTTAATTACCAGACGATTACTCTGCTTCACTTCTTCCATAACAACATAGGTACGGGTGTCGTTTACGCCAGGCAGGCGCAGCAGGGTTTCGCCCAGGAGTTTACGGTATGCCGACATATCCGGTACGCGGGTTTTCAACAGGTAGTCGAAATCACCTGAAACCAGATGACACTCTTGAATTTCTTCAAGTTTTTGTACGGCGGCGTTAAATTGTTCAAACACATCCGGCGCACCGCGATTCAGAGTAATCTCAACAAAGACCAGCAGTGAAGCGTCCAGATAATGCGGGTTCAACAGTGCAGTATAGCCCTGAATGAAGCCCTGACGTTCCAGTCGGCGCACACGCTCAAGGCATGGCGTCGGAGAAAGCCCTACTCGTTTTGAAAGCTCGACGTTGGAAATACGCCCATCTTTTTGCAGTTCATTCAGAATATTACGATCGATGCGGTCGAGATCTTTGCCGGGGCGCTTTTTACTATCTACCATTATTATTGTCTCTCTGTATTCCTTCCCTACTCCTGTCTTGACCCTGTGCACTTCACTGTTCAGAGCCTGAACCCGTCGTCCACGCGCAGCCTATTCACTGACGGCGCATAACCCAGGGGTACGTGTATGAGAAGCCCGGTGCCGCAAAGCGGCCGCTGACATCACGTATGGTGTCTGTCCACACCATACGTAGATTTCAGCTAACCGGGTAAAAATGGTGTTTCAGTGCATTAAAATTCGTAACACTGCCAACACTGCTTTTCTTCTTCCTTGAATGTTTTCGCAAAAGCACAGGGGATTGTCAAAGCAAAACATCGTTTTTTAGTACAACATGCCGGATATTCATTATCAGTGGGGCGAAATTGATAGCAAATCGTCTTATAATTGGGCGACTCACAGTAGGAATAGTTATATTTCCTGTCGTAAAAATCATCAATTCATCGGTTCTTGCTATTGCACATATCGTTAACAAAATCGCTCTGCCCTTTTTTTACGTCAACAAATTCCCTACAATCCAGCCCAATGTCTGCAAACAATTATGGGGATCTCATGGGCACGGCCAAACACAGTAAGCTGCTTATCCTTGGTTCAGGACCTGCGGGATACACCGCAGCGGTCTACGCCGCACGCGCAAACCTGCAGCCGGTTTTGATTACCGGTATGGAAAAAGGCGGTCAGCTGACCACCACCACAGAAGTGGAAAACTGGCCTGGCGATCCAAACGACCTGACCGGGCCGCTGCTGATGGAACGTATGCACGAGCATGCGACAAAGTTCGAAACCGAAATTTTGTTCGATCACATCACCCGCGTGGATTTACAAAATCGTCCGTTCCGCCTGATTGGCGACAATGGAGAATACACCTGCGATGCGTTAATCATCGCTACGGGGGCGTCTGCTCGCTATCTGGGTCTGCCTTCTGAAGAGGCGTTCAAAGGTCGTGGCGTTTCCGCCTGCGCGACCTGCGACGGATTCTTCTATCGCAACCAGAAAGTCGCGGTTATCGGCGGGGGCAACACCGCGGTGGAAGAGGCGTTGTACCTCTCTAACATCGCTGCTGAAGTGCACCTGATTCACCGTCGCGACAGCTTCCGTGCGGAAAAAATCCTGATCAAGCGTCTGATGGATAAAGTGGAAAGCGGCAACATCGTGCTGCACACGCATCGTACGCTCGAAGAAGTGACGGGCGATCAGATGGGCGTGAGCGGCCTGCGTCTGCGCGATACGCAGAATAGCGACAATATTGAAACGCTGGACGTTGCGGGTCTGTTCATCGCCATCGGCCACAGCCCAAATACCGCTATCTTTGAAGGTCAGCTGGAGCTGGAAAACGGCTACATCAAAGTACAGTCCGGTATTCACGGTAACGCTACCCAGACCAGCATCCCGGGCGTATTCGCCGCGGGCGATGTCATGGATCACATCTACCGCCAGGCGATTACCTCTGCCGGCACCGGATGTATGGCCGCGCTGGATGCAGAACGTTATCTCGACGGTTTAGCTGACGCGTGTAAATAATCTTTACAAGTCAGTAACAAAGGTAAATAAGGCGACTATAAGTCGCCTTTATTTTTGCCGCGATGTAACATTGCCGTGCCTAAAAATTCTCATTACAAGCACCTGCGAAGCACGCAATGAATAAAAGCCGTCAACAAGAACTCACCCGCTGGTTAAAACAGCAAAGTTTGATCTCCCGTCGCTGGTTGATGATTTCCCGCTTGCTGGGCTTTGTCAGCGGCGTATTAATTATCGCCCAGGCCTGGCTTCTGGCCCGCATCCTCCATCATATGATTATGGAGAACATCCCGCGCGAGGCACTATTGCTGCCTTTTGTGCTGCTCGTTCTGGTGTTCATTTTGCGCGCCTGGGTGGTGTGGTTACGCGAACGCGTGGGTTTCCATGCCGGCCAGCATATTCGCTTTGAAATACGCAAGCAGGTGCTCGACAGGCTTCAACAGGCCGGCCCAGCATGGATTCAGGGTAAACCAGCCGGTAGTTGGGCGACGCTGATTCTTGAGCAGATTGACGACATGCACGACTACTATGCGCGCTATCTGCCGCAAATGGCGCTGGCCGTCTGCGTGCCGCTGCTGATTGTGGTCGCAATCTTCCCATCTAACTGGGCGGCTGCGTTGATTCTGCTGTTTACCGCCCCGCTTATCCCACTGTTTATGGCGCTGGTTGGAATGGGGGCGGCGGACGCTAACCGTCGCAACTTCCAGGCGCTGGCTCGCCTGAGTGGACACTTCCTCGACCGCCTGCGTGGGATGGAAACGCTGCGTATCTTTGGTCGCGGAGAGGCTGAAACCGAAAACATCCGCGAAGCCTCACAAGATTTCCGTCAGCGCACGATGGAAGTGTTACGCATGGCGTTCCTCTCTTCCGGCGTGCTGGAGTTCTTTACCTCACTCTCAATTGCCCTGGTAGCAGTCTATTTTGGTTTCTCATATCTCGGCGAACTCAATTTCGGCAGCTACGGGATGGCGGTCACGCTCTCGTCAGGTTTCCTTGCGTTAATCCTCGCCCCGGAGTTTTTCCAGCCCTTGCGCGATTTAGGTACCTTCTATCATGCCAAAGCGCAGGCCGTTGGCGCCGCCGATAGTTTAAAAACCTTTATGGAAACGCCGCTGGCGCATCCGGAACAAGGCGAGCGTGAACTCAACGATAAAGAGCCGGTAACCCTTACGGCGCGGGATCTGTTCATTACTTCGCCCGAAGGGAAAATTCTTGCCGGGCCGCTGAACTTCACTCTGGAGGCCGGTCAGCGCGTAGTGATGGTTGGACAAAGCGGCTCCGGAAAGAGTTCATTGCTGAACACGCTGGCAGGATTTCTGCCGTATACCGGTTCTTTACAGGTCAATGGCGTGGAACTGAGTCAGCTTCACCCCGATAGTTGGCGGCGCATGATGAGTTGGGTCGGGCAGAACCCGCAGCTTCCGGCCACCACGCTACGCGAAAACGTTCTGCTGGCCAATCCTCACGCCAGCGAGCAACAGTTACAAGCCGCGCTGGATAACGCCTGGGTCAGCGAGTTTTTACCGCATCTTCCACAGGGCGTCGACACCGTTGTAGGCGATCAGGCCGCACGGCTCTCCGTCGGCCAGGCGCAGCGCGTTGCCGTGGCACGCGCGCTGCTGATGCCCTGCCGATTATTGTTGCTCGATGAGCCCACCGCCAGCCTGGATGCACACAGCGAGCAGCGTGTCATGCAGGCGCTCACCCGCGCCTCTACCCAGCAAACCACGCTGATGGTCACACACCAACTGGAAGAGATTACCAACTGGGATGCCATCTGGGTGATGGATAACGGCCAGATTGTTGAGCAAGGCAGCTATCAGCAGCTTGCCGGAGCGCAGGGCCCGTTTGCGCACCTGCTCGCCAACCGTCAGGAGGAAATTTAAATGCGTGCGTTACTCCCCTATCTGGCGCTGTACAAACGCCATAAATGGCTGCTGACGCTCGGCGTGGTGCTGGCGATCGTCACCCTGCTGGCGAGCATTGGTCTGTTGACGCTGTCCGGTTGGTTCTTATCGGCTTCCGCCGTCGTCGGCGTAGCAGGCGTCTACAGCTTCAACTACATGCTACCGGCGGCGGGCGTACGCGGCTCAGCGATTATCCGTACCGCGGGGCGCTATTTCGAGCGTCTGGTTAGCCATGACGCCACCTTCCGCGTGTTGCAGCACCTGCGCGTTTTCACTTTCAGCAAATTGCTTCCCCTCTCCCCTGCCGGGCTGGCACGTTTTCGTCAGGGCGAACTGCTCAACCGTATGGTGGCTGATGTTGATACCCTCGATCACCTCTACCTGCGCGTGATTTCACCGTTAGTTGGCGCACTGGTGGTTATTCTGGTCGTGACCTTCGGGCTGAGTTTCCTGGATGGCACACTGGCGCTGACCCTCGGCGGTATTATGCTACTAACACTCTTTTTGCTGCCGCCCCTGTTCTATCGCGCCGGTAAACCCACCGGCGAGCAGCTAACGCATCTGCGTGGGCGCTATCGCCAACAGTTGACCAGTTGGTTACAGGGTCAGGCTGAGCTGACGATTTTTAACGCCAGTACGCGATACCGCGAGCAGATGGAACAAACGGAAGTAAACTGGCATGACGCACAGCGTCGCCAGTCGGAACTGACGGCCCTGTCGCAAGCGCTGATGCTGCTGATTGGTGGCTTAGCCGTGATCGCCATGCTCTGGCTGGCCGCCGGTGGCGTAGGTGATAACACCCAGCCTGGCGCGCTGATTGCGCTGTTTGTCTTCTGCGCGCTGGCCGCGTTTGAAGCGCTGGCCCCGGTTACCGGTGCATTCCAGCATCTTGGTCAGGTGATTGCCTCAGCGCTGCGCCTGACGCAGATTATCGACCAGAAACCCGAAGTCACGTTCCCACAAACAGAAGCCACTGTGCCAACACAGGTGGCGCTACGCTTTGAGAACGTCACCTTCAGCTACCCAGAGCAAGCACAGGCGGCGCTGAGCGATATCGCCCTGCAGGTTAACGCGGGTGAGCATATCGCCATTCTGGGGCGCACCGGTTGTGGTAAATCGACGCTGCTTCAGTTGATTACGCGCGCCTGGGATCCGCAGCAAGGGGCGATTTTGCTCAATGAGCAACCGCTTAGCAATCTGGGCGAACCGACGCTGCGTCGCGCCATGAGCGTGGTACCTCAGCGCGTGCATCTTTTCAGCGCCACACTCCGCGACAACCTTCTGCTGGCGCGTCCTGACGCCAGCGATGCCGAACTGAGCGCCGTTCTGGAACAGACGGGCCTCGGCAAACTACTGGAAGAGAGCGGTCTCAATAGTTGGCTGGGCGAAGGCGGACGCCAGCTCTCCGGGGGGGAACTGCGTCGCCTGGCAATCGCCCGTGCGTTGCTGCACGATGCGCCGCTGATGCTGCTGGATGAACCCACCGAAGGGCTGGACGCCACCACTGAAAGCCAGATCCTTGATTTACTGGCCGAGCTCATGCGTGATAAAACCGTGCTGATGGTGACGCACCGTCTGCGCGGGCTGGCGCGTTTTAATCGCATCGTAGTGATGGACAACGGGCAAATTATTGAACAAGGTACTCACGCAGAATTGCTGTCGCAACAGGGGCGTTATTACCAGTTTAAGCAGCGTTTGTAGGCTATTATTGAGCGATCGGTATTATGAGGTAGTCGAAACATGCGCCTTGTTCAGCTCTCCCGTCACTCGATAGCGTTTCCTTCACCGGAAGGGGCGCTTCGCGAGCCGAATGGTTTACTGGCCTTAGGGGGCGATTTAAGCCCCGCTCGCCTGCTGATGGCCTATCAGCGCGGCATTTTTCCCTGGTTCTCACCGGGCGATCCTATTTTATGGTGGTCGCCCGATCCGCGCGCGGTGCTGTGGCCGGAGACCTTCCACATCAGTCGCAGCATGAAGCGCTTTCACAGCCGTTCGCCTTATCGCATCACGCTAAATTATGCATTTGGTCGGGTGATTGAAGGCTGCGCGCAAGACCGCAACGAAGGCACCTGGATAACCACCGGCATCGTACAAGCCTATCATCGCCTGCACGAACTGGGGCACGCGCACTCGATTGAAGTGTGGAAAGGTGATGAACTTATTGGCGGCATGTACGGTGTTTCGCTGGGCGCCCTTTTTTGCGGGGAGTCTATGTTCAGCCGCGCGGAAAACGCTTCGAAAACGGCGCTGCTGGTATTTTGTGAGACATTTCAGCAAAGCGGCGGGAAACTCATCGACTGTCAGGTGCTGAATAGTCATACCGCGTCCCTGGGTGCTGTGGAAATAGCGCGTCGTGAATATCTGGAACAACTCGATATATTACATATGCATCGTCTGCCGGAACATTTCTGGGTGCCACGGACACTCTTTTCACCGGAAGTGTAAATGTTTTCAGCACAATTTTTGTCAGGATGATATAATTGTGCCCTGAGAGTCGCTTCTGCCTTTTGCCCTACCGCCGTTTGGGAATCATTCGAGTCAGATCTCCCGCAGTATCCAACCCGGTCTGCGTTACTCGCACGCTCTTTTCGTGTGGCGATGGGGTAATGCGCAAAAACGACTTTCGGCGATTCATTCGCAAAATCTTTACTTACATGATGAAGTTCGGCATTATCTTGCCGGTTAAAAACTATGGTAGTGATACCCCGAGGACTAGATGGCCAAAGAAGACAATATTGAAATGCAGGGTACCGTACTTGATACGTTGCCTAACACTATGTTCCGCGTAGAACTTGAAAACGGTCACGTGGTAACTGCGCACATCTCCGGTAAAATGCGCAAAAACTACATCCGCATTCTGACGGGCGACAAAGTGACTGTTGAGTTGACCCCGTACGACCTGAGCAAAGGCCGCATTGTCTTCCGTAGTCGCTGATCGTTCCTGAGCCCTTTAGTGGCAACCAGATGCTGAAAGGCCGGGGAAATCCCCGGCCTTTTCCGTTTGTGGCGTAATGACTGCCTGGACAGCACGTTATCGCTGAGAACGAGTTTCTGTAGCTGCGTGCGCGGTAGTGAACTTGTTCCAGGCTTATAACTATCAACTCGAAGCTTTCTAAGCTGCCTGTACGGCAGTGAACCGCGAGGCGCAAAAATCGCAGTTCCGCCGCCATTTCTAAGCTGCCTGTACGGCAGTGAACTCCCTCTCATTTTTCGAAACGGGCGAAGTATTTTTCTAAGCTGCCTGTACGGCAGTGAACTCTGTCGCCTCGCCTGCTGCACGTTTGCGGCTTTTCTGAGCTGCCTGTACGGCAGTGAACTGAGTCAGACACGGCGAGATCATAACGGTCGATTTCTAAGCTGCCTGTACGGCAGTGAACAAATGGTGTGGTGTATATAAATAAAGCCATGATTTTCTAAGCTGCCTGTACGGCAGTGAACAACTGCCAGACAACAGCGGCGACAGGCGTGGGTTTCTAAGCTGCCTGTACGGCAGTGAACCGGCGGTTGTGAGTGCGTCAGGAATGACCGGCTTTCTAAGCTGCCTGTACGGCAGTTAACTGAAGCGTTATAACCCTACCCCATTGGTTAAACTAAACAAAACATCAAATCTCCTCTCTTAACCCTTTTTTCTCCTTGCTCTTTACGCTCACTAAAAATCAACAAGTTACATTAACATCAGAAAAAGGGTTCCTATAGATTCGGAAAGTAATGGGTGAACAGGGCTGTGTCTCAAACTGCTGACAAAGTGCGTTCTGTTCTTGCCGGATGCGGCGTAAACGCCTTATCCGGCCTACAAAACCACGCATATTCAATATATTGCAGAAACCTCGTAGGCCTGATAAGCGAAGCGCATCAGGCAATCACTCTCCAGTACCGCCCCTTACAGGGCGGTATTTGTTGAACTTAAAACCAGGGGATTGTCGCGACGGCGCTTAAACCATAACTACTAAATGTGCCTTTAACAGGCGCATTCAGTAATTCACCATGAGAGATAAATAGCCTGAACTGTTGCCCGGTTGATAAGCTTTTGATGTTCAGATATGGCAGTGATGTCCGCACCTCTGGCAACGTTTGTAGCCGCGCCAGCGCCTCTTCTTCCGTCAACCACCCTTTGCGCACTGAGCGACGCAACAGACGCTGCGGACTGCTTTTTACCTGGATACGACTCACCGTACGCCATGCTTTAACTTCCCGCACTGGCGTCACCATGCTGCACTGGCAATAATCACTTAGGCCTTTGCGCCAGCTTGTCGCTTCCAGTTCATTCAGGGAAGAAGCACTGCCGTGTAGTCGCAGGCAATCGCCCGGTGTGGTGCCGTAGTGAGGAAAGCTGACACCGATATCCCCTTTTCCTCGAGCGCCCAGCGCACGATGAAGTTTGGCGAAAAGCGCGGCCAAAAGCATCTCCGCGTTAAACTCCGGATCGGGCAGAACACGGATCTCAAGGTAGTGATCCATACACAGCTCCTTATTCACCCTTCTCGCCAAATACGCCGCCGCGAATCAAAACAGCCATAACGTAATGCTGCTGACAGATATCAGGCTTGACACCTTTCGTTACCCAGTTATCGAGTAAGGTGTAGAAGTCGAGTTTCTCTTTCGGCTGGCGACAGGCGACGCCGCGGCTGGTGACTGAACCATACGGCTCTACGGCAATAGCACCCAGCTCCTCAACGCGCGGATGCCAGGTATCGATTGTACGCAACGCATTGCCGATTTTCTGTGAGTGAATCCCCGCAACGCCTGCCACCTGATATAACACGCGGCTTTTGCTGCTATTGCTGTCCAGCACCAGTTCCTGAGAAGGGAATATTTCCTGACCCGTGCCGAGCCGAACCTGAGCCTCAACATTCAGCATGACCCACTGCTTCCCTCTTAACCCTGTGTCAATAAACGCAGACAGTTGTTGTAGCTGTTCTTCGTCATGGTCAAACTGCCGCAATGAATAATCGTGGCTATTAAATGTCCAGACCCGATCACCCGCCGTTACTTTTACCTGCACCTGTTCAGCACCTACACGGTTGCGCCACAGGAAGCGTCCATTGGCAAGGTTTGTAGCGTAACGCCGTGACAGTTCGCCAAAACCCTGCTCATTAATATAACCATCAATCACCTGTGTCAGCGCATCCTGATACGCCATGTCATTACACACCGATGGTGTGGTGAGGTTACCTAACACGCGCAGAGTAAAAGTCACTTTAAACGTATCGGTGTCTGCCGCCAATGCTGCGACATCCACACGTTGCAGGTTTGCTTTTTGAATCTCCGCATCCAGCTTGGTCGGGTCGCTGGCGATTGCCGTTTTCAGCCGATTCGAAATCGTGCCACGAACCGCTTTTTCCTGAATTTCAATGGGTCGCCAGCTATCGCCTTGCCAGTTCCCGGCATACATCATTGCATCAGAAGTTGCCAGTTTGCGTTCAAACGCCAGTACAGAAGCC
Source organism: Pseudocitrobacter sp. RIT415 (assembly GCF_003057695.2). Lineage (NCBI taxonomy): Bacteria > Pseudomonadati > Pseudomonadota > Gammaproteobacteria > Enterobacterales > Enterobacteriaceae > Pseudocitrobacter > Pseudocitrobacter sp. RIT415. Next base: position 29,053 of record NZ_QBJC02000015.1, read on the forward strand.
GTTTTTACAGAGACAGGAGCCTTTGCCATAGATATGTCCTTATTCCAAATCGTCATCGTCATTAATGGTGAAATCATCTGCTACCGGGCGCATCGCTGAGCAGTAATATCCTGTGTCTGTTGTTCGATAGCGCCAAAGCAGCGGTTCTATATCGGTAATGCGGTGCAGTCCTCGCCATTCGCCAACGCCATATACGGCCTCGACAAAAGCGAAAGGCGTGTTTTCATCGCGTGCATTCGCCACCTCTCCAGGTTCGTAAAGCGGTGAAATACGTTGATAGCCGCACATCAGCGGCACCAGATACCCCGGCATCGGTTTGGGTTGATATTCCCATCGTGCATCGCCCCTTTCATCCGGTGCTTGTGACTGATATTTGATGGCGGAAAAATCAAGCCATGCATCCAGACGCGACATTTCCGGGTGCTGTTGATGGTGTTCAACCAGCCATTCACTGCGGTCAAACAAGACGAAGCCAGGCATTAAGCGCCAGAGGATCTTGCGGAGCTGTTTTTCATCTTCCGGAGCCGAAAAGATATGTGGGTCACGCATGCTAATAATGCTGCCGCCCGCCAGTTTTTGGCTTTGACAGAGCATTTTCAGGTGAGTGCAAAGCGCCTCTTTCCCATAGTCACCGTTGATAATTTCGCCCTGACACTCCACCACCAGCGAAACCGTGAGATGCATTCGCCCCTCTTCATTAAAGGAAGCCGTGTTCCCCTCTTTGGTCAACGGGTTACGGGTGAGCGCAAACTGATAATCGCGCCCGGAGGTGTACGCATGTACCTGATACTCATGACTCACGACGGCACAACCTTCAAAACGAACACCGTACTCCTCGCAGACTTTGCGCGAGAGCGCGTGTACGTATCCCAGGAAATGGGTTATTGCCGGAAATCCCCAGGTGAGCCCAGCGACAGCATTGGCATTTTCGATACGCAGGTGCGGCAATACAAGCAAGTAACTCATTTCAGCGCCTCCTGCACGATAGCGTCCATTTCCCGCATTCGCTGACGAAACAGTGGTAACGTACGCCATGCCTTATGCTCAACCGCCCCAACATCCAGGCTTGCCTTTTTCAGGCGATAATTGAGCCAGCGCGCAAAGTCATCAGCCACGCCAACTTGCCAGTCATCCTTGTCTCGCTCCAGGCGGAATATTTCATCCGTTTTGCTGCGCCACGGATCCAGCCACAGCTGCTGATGGAGCGGCATCTCCGGGCAATTCTGGCTCCAGCCCTGCCATTTTTCCTGCTGGAACGCTGAGGCCTGCATAAACAGAAGATCGATAAGCTCATCAACGTACTGTGCTCTGGCGCTACGAATTCGAATATTGTTTCGTTCGACGTTCGCCTTCAGCAGAAACGTCATGCTGGCGATGATGTGTGATGCTGAATGATTAAACTCACCGCGCGGGGCAAAAATACTGCGCAAATTTCGCGGAGCGCGTTGCAGACTCACCCAAGCAGGAGGACGCGAAGGTAACAACCACGCACGGCCACCACGTGAACTATTTAGGGCCGAGATGTTTTGCGGCTTGGTGCCGCCAAAATGCATTTCAGCGAGATTCGGATAACGAATATCAGCCTGCGCGTGCCATTTTCCTGCCCGATGTGCTTCTCGGATTGCTTTAGCTTCTTCGCCAAAGCGCGCAGCAATCAACTTTTCGTGCATCGCCTGAGTTAACGACGTCGCGAACAGTGGGCAAAGCAAATGGTAATCGCCTGCAACGGGAAAGTAGATTTGTTTAGCCAGTTTATGAGAGGTGGGCTGTAACGATGCCAGCGCCTGGCTAAATCCGGTCACCCACTGCACAAGTTGTGCCTCATTCTCGGCCAGTGCTTTGAGCGATTGATGATCGCCACGTTTAAGGCAAGCCAGAAGCGAATCGCCGTCCACTTCTGTTTGCAGCAGTTTTGCAACATCCAGCGCTGCTGCGTTTCCTACGGCATCGGTTGCAACGTTACTGAGTGAAGAAGTATCAAGATAGATACCGTCACTCATGGCGTCCCGATATAGGCTACTGCTTTTAGCGTCTCCATGGGTAAATTTAGCCGCATGGGTAACCAGCCGGACTTGACCCGCGCGTTTGGCGGCATCGGTCAGCCAATTCCGCACTTCATAACGTAATTCCAGCTCATGACGCTCCAGCGCAATAGCGCTGGCCGCTTCCCCCTGCGCCAGCCGTTTGGCTGCGTCCTTATCGAAGGCATCCAGTTTGGGTTGCCTTCGGGAAGCAATATACTCATTAATAAAATCCACAAGACTCTTGTTCAAAGATTCCCTCCTGTCGCCCCCTTTACGGGGCGCGAAATACCCCTAGCCACGGGTGATAACACCAGCCTTCAATTGCATCGTCTTCACTGACGGATACCCGTACCTCAAAAAATTTTTCTCCGACTCGCGCGATTTCCATGCCCTGCTTTTCCGCCAGCTCCAGCATCATTTGCCGATAATCCAGCTCGCCCCAGCACACTACGCCACGGACACAAATGACATCCTCATGAACCAGCGTTTGCGCTTTTCCCACATTCCCATCCAGGCGTGAACAGAAAACCGGTTCACTCTCCTCCTCTTCCATATGCAGGTAGAGCACAGTTTCAGGTTGCGACCGACGAAACGGCGTTCGCCGCTGCATCCATCCGTTCCAAGACAACGATTTTCGCCACCATTGCGCGGCCACAATCGACTGACTCCTGCTGTTTAGCAGCTCATCTTTCAGACGTTGATGCTCAAGCGCCGCCAGCTTGTTATCCGCGTGATCTGCGATAATCCTCGGCAAGGCATTGATTGTGCGAATGTCCTGCGACGGCAGTAATTCGCGAACGTCATGACACGCCAGAAGATGGCGTTTGTTTTCGAATCCAGGATGACAGAACGCGGGGGATTGATGCTTCAGCGCTTTAACGTTATGGCTCAGGATCGCCAGGTTCTCACTTGTCGGTTCCTTGCGTCGATGCCGCTGTATACGCCCGGCAAACTGGATAATCGACCGCATGGAACTGGGCTCAATAATGCCCCAATCCGCATCCCAGTCTCGGCCAACTTCAATAACGGAAGTGCCAAGCACCACAAAAAGATGGTGTTTTTCCGAACGATTTCGCACTGCATCGGCAATATCCGCATTCAGCCAAAAGGCCTCTTCCCGATGACGCGTAAATGCGCTATCCAGACGTTTTTCAATTAATGAACGCACCGCCAGGGGATGACGGGCGTGATAGACACAGTAATGAATGCAAATATCGTCTGGCGAGGGCATCGCTATTAATGCCTTCGCCACGGCGACTAACGGGTTGATATTGGCGAATCTCACCAGCCCCAGCGAGACAGTTTTACCGCTATCATGGGTTTCATGATGCGCCGCATGTAACGCCAGCATTTGCGCGTGCAGAGTTGTACTGACGTTGGCAATCACTGAGGAAGTCTCGGCCGAACCAGGCGGAACGGGGGTAATGCACCCAAAATGGAGGCGAGGTTTCGCTATCAGCATCTTTGCGCGTTGGGTGATAAAGTTCTGGTGGATGCGCTTAAAGTTTGGTCCATCGCCAATTTGCTCCGCGTGGACAGATTTTTCATCAAACCACGCGCAGCAAATATTCACGGGCCGATCGCTCACGCCGCAGGACACCTGCCAGACTTTGCGCCCGGCCAGATAGGCAGCGTACAGAGCCTGAATCAAATCGGGCGGAAGTGTCGCCGACGAAAGCAGCACACGTGCACCCAGCATGCCCGCCCAGTTGACGAGACGACACACAGCGTGGAGGTCGGCAATGTCGAAATCATCAGGCTCATCCAGCACCAGATCGCTGGTCAACAGTCGCAGCATCGCCGGAAGCTGCGCGCCACCACGAACGCCTTCCGTTGCCGGGATCAGATGATCGATCGTTGTCACCAAAACCGGCGCACTCACTAATGCCGCGACCGCCCCATCTCCCTGCAACCATTTATCTAAAATACCGGGATGAATGGCCCCTTCGTAGTGCACATATTGCTGTACCTCGGCGAGCGGCGATTGCGAATCACTTCCGCGATCGGATTCATATTTTTCATCTGCGCTTTGCTGCCATAGCTGCTTTACCGCTGCCGACCCAATCAGAACAGCCAGATCGTCGCTTTCAAGCTGCAATCGTTCGCGAAGCGCTTCGCCCGTTTGCAGGGTTAGCGTTCGCAGGCCCAATGCGACGGTGAAACGGCAGCCATCTTGTTCATCAGAAAGGGCATACATAACGCGAGCATTGGCGAACGTTTTTCCGCAACCTGTCGATGCCATATTCACACCGAAAAATCCTTCTTCACGGCTACAATCGCGCAGGGCTCGGGCAGTATCCCAGGCAGCATTTTGCCAGTGAAAAAGTGGCGAGGAGGCACGCTTGCTAAAGCCTTTATGACGAGCGATAGCAGGAAGTGACGCGCGCGCATGCGAGATCTGCCGTCCCAACACAAACGCGTGGTGGGCCACGCCAGCCAGATGCTCATCCACGTGCTGTTTCATAGCGCCGGTATTTCTGTCGCTGTTCGCCCATGGCGGGTAATCCGCGTCATGCCAAATAGCGTTGGGTATGCTCGCAGAGTAGAAATGGTCAGCCAGCATCAGGCAGAAACGCGCCATATGAAGAGTAAATAGTTGATTTATCAGCCCCCACTTTTTTAATGTGGCGGCTTGCTGCGCCCGGCGGGCAATTTGCCGCGCCTTTTCCCGCCATACGCGGCTTTGCAACGGAGTACCGTGGGGAAATGTCCAGACGTTATTGAAATCAGAGTACGTCCATTCATCACTACGATGATTAAGGGCATTCCAGTCGGCATTAAGTTGATTTTCAAGCCAGCTATCGCAATGTTCCAGAGATTCCATACTTCTGCTTTGGAAGTTCTCCGGCAGGCGGTGATGCGACAAAATCAGCCAGGCGACTGTTTTCGCCAGTGGCGGTAACGTGCGAAACGGACTATTGGTGAAGGTTTGATGATCCTTACACAACCGTTCCAGAATTGAAGGCTCATCTACCGGCGTGAGACGCCCCAGTTTATCCAGCCACTCTTCGTCCGCCTGTTCTCCGACAAACGCCTGGAACAATCGTACAGAGATCCACTCATGCCGATAAGGCTGATAACGTTTCGCATCTTTCCCGGTCAGGCTGGCCTGAAAACTATGTCCGGCTTTACCGAAATCGTGAAACAACCCGGCGATGGCCGCCAGTAACGCGATACTTTCCGCACATTGCCAACGCAGCTCTTCGCGACGTCCGGGTTGGGGTCTTGTTGTCCGGTTGGTCGGCACTCGTCCCTGCGCATTAAAACGCCGGAGATTACCGACAATCCACAACAGCTCAGTTTGACCATTTTTCTTCAACCAGTGACAGGCAACGGCGGTATTACGTCTGGCGGTTTTCCGCAACAATCGCCGTAGCGTATTGACGCCTTCCATGGTGATCGCCGTCTGCCAGGCCGCGTCACCGGTTCGTTCAGCAAACTGATCGATAATCCGACAACTCTCTACGCGCGCGTTTTTGGTGCAGCGGGAAATGATCAACACATTCATGCTTCGGCCTTAGCCAGCGCGCGTGCGGTTTCCTGAAGCGAAGAAATCATAACGTCCAGCGCGTCTGCCTGTTGGAAGGCGGCGATGCAGCGCTGCCGAAATTCCTGCGCGTCCTCGCCAGCCATTGCCGCGAGAAACGCCTGTGGCATGACCAGGGCATCTTTTATTAAATCAGCAAGATCAAAAACCAGCCCACCGCGACGGGTTTTCCCATGCATCACGGCTAACCCGTGTGGGATCCCCGTAACCCAGGCTGCTACCGCCGCCAGGCCGTAAGCCAGGTAGTTGCCTTGATCGAGAAAGCGGTTTGCTATATCGATTCCACCACCGCGTTTAGCGCGGGTAAAATCACCATATCCCACCGTTTGACTGACCGTTTTATAGAGTGCTTTAGTCAGTTTCGCTTCCGCCAGCATCAAAAGCGTGTGGTTTTCTGACTGACGCATCTCATCCCGGGCCCGCTGGAGTAATCCACACAGCGATTGCGGATCCGGTTGAAAGAGAGAATCGCGTTGCATTGAGGTACTGAGCCAACGTTTTTCGATTTGCGCCAGACGAATTGCCTGGAAACGCTTCGCGGCTTCAAGACGCTTCTGATCATCAAACCAAAATGAAACCAACTGCTGAAGGTACTCCGTGGGACGGTATTCGCTTTGTGGGCTTAGCCAGGAGACATCCACATCCACTTCATTTGCAGCATAAAGCGGCGTGCCATCCGTACCGCAAAACCCCACCATCACTCCCGCATGGGCGAATTCACGCATCGCAGCCTGAGTGACCGATGTCCCCATGCCAAGCATCAGGGCCGTGGTGTTAGCAATAGGGATATTCCAGTAAAAAGACTCTTTGCCCTCACTGGTCACATACTCCACACGCCCACCGTTGACCTGCACCCGACACTTTTCCAGATAATAAATATTGGCGCGTTTAGAGTGCAGAATGGTTTTCAGGTCCGTGGCCGTGAGATAGTGAGCAGGCATAAGCACATCCTGTGATTATTGCTTTTAGATTGATTAGGCGTAATAAACCATTGTTGCAATACACAAACATTGATCAATGTCGTGATTATTCACTTGCTAACTAAATTAGTGTAAAAAGGCGGGAATTTGGGTTTTCAGGGCGGCAGTGATGCCCGCATCCAGCGGCGGAATTCTTTGGCGATATTTCTACGTGGTTTGCCCGGCGGTGAACGGCTTACTGCGTATTCCGGTGATTATGAAGATTTTCTAGGCTGCCTGTACGGCAGTGAACCTTTTGGTTGTCGTTGGTGCCGATATTCGAACTTTCTAAGCTGCCTGTACGGCAGTGAACCACCGTTACGCTCTTTATAATTCGCCTGTTCTTTTCTAAGCTGCCTGTACGGCAGTGAACACCGAGCAGGGCACAACGCTTGAAACGATGCTTTTCTAAGCTGCCTGTACGGTAGTGAACAGCGCCGCCATTAGCATCACAATGAGTGACATTTTCTAAGCTGCCTGTACGGCAGTGAACATACGCGTGGCAATTGCGCTCAACGCTTCGCCTTTCTAAGCTGCCTGTACGGCAGTGAACCGCAAAGCCTCCTACCCGTCCTGGGCCCTGCTTTTCTAAGCTGCCTGTACGGCAGTGAACCAGTTGCCCCATTCAGGCCAGCGCCGCGCATTTTTCTAAGCTGCCTGTACGGCAGTGAACAATCCGTTTGAACTCAATTACCCACACCCATGTTTCTAAGCTGCCTGTACGGCAGTGAACGGGAATGGGCCGCATGGTCACGCAGCCCGATATTTCTAAGCTGCCTGTACGGCAGTGAACGGTTAACGCGGTGCGACAACATGCCGGGGAACTTTCTAAGCTGCCTGTACGGCAGTGAACTGACAGGTTGTTAAACTCTTCACATTCACTGATTTCTAAGCTGCCTGTACGGCAGTGAACTCGCCAATGCTGATTCTGATTTTTCGCATTCGTTTCTAAGCTGCCTGTACGGCAGTGAACTGTGGGGATGCGCTGGAAATATTATCCGGCCTTTCTAAGCTGCCTGTACGGCAGTGAACATATTGAAGCGCAAGCCCGAGCTGTTCCGAGCTTTCTAAGCTGCCTGTACGGCAGTGAACTTACCGCCGCACCAAGATCATGTCTAACTAAATTTCTAAGCTGCCTGTACGGCAGTGAACCTTATCATGTACCGCCATACAAAGCGGGCGTATTTCTAAGCTGCCTGTTCGGCAGTGAACCCTTGCTCTTGTGTGACGCGCTCAGCGCGTTCTTTCTAAGCTGCCTGTACGGCAGTGAACAAAGACGTGGCCGATAATTGCGCGCGCGTGCTTTTCTAAGCTGCCTGTACGGCAGTGAACCTATTTTTGCGTCAAAGGCAGGGCGCACAAACTTTCTAAGCTGCCTGTACGGCAGTGAACCGCAGCCGCCGCCGCGTTGCCTGCTCGGGCTATTTCTAAGCTGCCTGTACGGCAGTGAACGGGATTTTGAGACGTTTTCACAGAGTTACCCTTTTCTAAGCTGCCTGTACGGCAGTGAACGCGTGATTCGTAAAGGTGCCGCAGCGGCTGACTTTCTAAGCTGCCTGTACGGCAGTGAACGGAATGTAAGTCGTGTAACGGTTACTATCTTTTTTCTAAGCTGCCTGTACGGCAGTGAACTGAACCCAAAACACTCTAGCATATTGTTATCCTTAAACTTAACACTCAAATCTCCCTTTTGACCCTATTTTTCACGTCCCAATTCCCTGCGTTAATAATCAATAACTTAAAAACATGTCCAAAAAAAGGGTTCCAAAACCATTCCATCGAGCATAAAAAAGCCGGGCTGTCTCCAGCCCGGCTTTTGGTTGAAACTATGTGCTTACAACGCCTTATCCGGCCTACTCGTTCCAGGCCACCCGTAGGCCCGATAAGCTTGCGCATCGGGCATTTCAACGGTCGCCAATCGCCTCAAAGAAATTAATGCGCCGCTTCCGGTTTGTGCTTTTGCGCACTCTGGAAACCGTAGGTCAGCTCATTTTTCTCTTTATCCAGCGCCACCGTCACCTGGCCACCATCCACCAGCGAGCCGAACAGCAGCTCGTTTGCCAGCGGTTTTTTCAGGTTGTCCTGAATCACGCGGGACATTGGACGGGCACCCATTGCGCGGTCGTAGCCTTTCTCTGCCAGCCAGTTGCGGGCTTCCTGAGTGACTTCCAGCGACACGCCTTTCTGATCCAACTGCACCTGCAGTTCGACGATAAATTTATCGACAACCTGATGGATAACCTCAGTAGAGAGGTGATCGAACCAGATAATGTTGTCCAGACGGTTGCGGAATTCCGGCGTGAAGATCTTCTTGATCTCTTCCATCGCATCGGTGCTGTTATCCTGCTGAATAAGGCCGATGGATTTACGCTCGGTTTCACGCACCCCGGCGTTGGTGGTCATCACCAGCACCACGTTGCGGAAGTCGGCTTTGCGGCCGTTGTTATCGGTCAGCGTACCGTTATCCATCACCTGCAACAGCAGATTAAAGACGTCCGGGTGTGCTTTTTCGATTTCATCAAGCAGCAGTACCGCGTGCGGGTGTTTAATCACCGCGTCGGTGAGCAGACCGCCCTGGTCAAAGCCGACGTATCCCGGAGGCGCACCAATCAGGCGGCTCACCGTGTGGCGTTCCATATATTCGGACATATCAAAGCGCAGCAGTTCAATACCCATCGCTTTCGCCAGCTGAACGGTAACCTCGGTTTTCCCGACGCCGGTTGGCCCGGCGAAAAGGAATGAACCGACCGGGCGATGATCGTGGCCGAGACCAGCACGACTCATTTTGATCGCCTCGGTTAACGCGTCGATGGCTTTATCCTGACCAAACACCAGCATTTTCAGGCGATTGCCCAGCGTTTTCAGCGTGTCGCGATCGCTCTGGGAGACGCTTTTCTCCGGGATACGCGCAATGCGCGCGACCACGGATTCGATGTCTGCCACGTTGATCGTTTTCTTACGCTTGCTGATAGGCATCAGGCGCGCACGCGCACCCGCTTCATCAATCACATCGATCGCTTTATCAGGCAAATGACGATCGTTGATGTATTTCACCGCCAGCTCAACCGCCGCACGAACCGCTTTCGCGGTGTAGCGCACATCATGGTGAGCTTCATACTTCGGTTTCAGACCGTTGATTATCTGCACGGTTTCCTCGACAGAAGGTTCGGTAATGTCGATTTTCTGGAAACGACGCGCCAGCGCACGGTCTTTCTCGAAGATGTTGCTGAATTCCTGGTAAGTGGTTGAGCCCATCACCCGAATTTTACCGCTGGAGAGCAGCGGTTTAATCAGGTTAGCGGCATCCACCTGGCCGCCCGACGCTGCGCCCGCACCAATAATGGTGTGGATTTCATCGATGAACAGAATACTGTTGTTGTCCTGCTCCAGCTGTTTGAGCAACGCTTTAAAGCGTTTTTCAAAATCACCGCGATATTTGGTACCCGCCAGCAGCGAGCCAATATCGAGTGAGTAGATGGTGCAGTCGGCCATGATTTCCGGCACGTCACCGCGCACGATACGCCATGCCAGACCTTCGGCAATCGCGGTTTTACCGACGCCAGATTCACCCACCAGCAGCGGGTTATTTTTACGACGACGGCAGAGCACCTGAATGGCGCGCTCCAGCTCTTTGTCGCGGCCAATCAGCGGGTCAATACCGCCAACGCGAGCAAGCTGGTTAAGGTTGGTGGTGAAGTTTTCCATGCGTTCCTCCCCGCCTGCTTGCTCTTCATTGTTCGGGGCCTGGCTTCCGGAATCGGAAGACTGGCTCGGTTCGTCTTTACGCGTACCGTGAGAGATAAAGTTGACCACATCGAGGCGGCTCACTTCATGTTTACGCAGAAGATACGCAGCTTGCGACTCCTGCTCGCTGAAAATGGCGACCAGAACATTTGCACCGGTGACTTCGCTACGGCCAGAAGACTGGACGTGGAATACCGCACGTTGCAGGACACGCTGGAAGCTGAGCGTCGGCTGTGTGTCGCGTTCTTCTTCACTGACCGGCAGAACCGGCGTGGTTTGTTCGATGAAGGCTTCGAGTTCCTGACGCAGCGCGACCAGGTCTACAGAACACGCTTCCAGCGCTTCACGGGCCGATGGGTTGCTAAGCAGTGCCAGCAGCAAGTGCTCGACGGTCATAAACTCATGACGGTGCTCGCGCGCTCTGGCGAAAGCCATGTTTAAACTGAGTTCCAGTTCTTGATTGAGCATAGGCACCTCCCCCAATTTTCATGCCTGATTTCAGGCTTTTTCCAGCGTACACAACAATGGATGCTCGTTCTCCCTCGCGTATTTATTCACCATGGCTACTTTGGTTTCTGCCACCTCGGCAGTGAAAACACCACAAATAGCTTTACCCTGATAGTGAACCGTGAGCATGAGTTGTGTGGCACGTTCTACATCATAAGAAAAGAATTTTTGTAACACGTCAATAACAAACTCCATTGGCGTGTAATCATCATTGACTAAAATCACTTTATACATCGACGGGGGTTTCAGCCCATCCTGTAGTTTGTCTTCCGTTAGCTGGTCAAAATCCAGCCAGTCTCTGCTCTTACTCATTGTCAGTCATCATCTTCGGTGGCAAGTGCGCAGTCGCTGACCTCTGTTTATACAGGTACTAAATCTACTGTAGATCATAGATAACTATCACCTATAGCTGTCATTAGCGAACTCTGTCACATTACCGTCAATAGCGTTAACTGCTTCAAATTTTGATCCATTTTCCGCCCATCTGGCCCTTCAAACCCTTGACGCTTCGCGCGAAAACTCTAAATTGTAGTGGCGAGAGTTGGCGAGGTTTTAAACAACTCCTGACTCCACCACCGGTTCATTCCATCTACATATAAGAGTTACGAAGGATGTCGAAGTATGGAAATGGGTACTGTTAAGTGGTTCAACAATGCCAAAGGGTTTGGTTTTATCTGCCCGGAAGGCGGTGGCGATGACATATTCGCCCATTACTCCACCATTCAGATGGATGGTTACAGAACGCTAAAAGCCGGGCAATCGGTCCAGTTTGATGTTCATGAAGGCCCGAAGGGTAACCACGCCAGCGTGATTATTCCCATCGTCGAGGCAGAAACGGCCGCATAGCCTTCACGCTTCATTGTGTACATCCCGCCGTCAAAATGCCAGTCCCTTCGACTGGCATTTTTCTTTTACTCGCGTGCCAGCGCATCCACCGGATCAAGCCGGGCCGCGTTGCGAGCCGGTAACCAGCCAAACAGCACGCCGGTGAGCGTCGAACAGATAAACGCCGTAAGCAGCGCGACGGGCGAAAAGCCAATTTCCCAGCCCGGCAAAATCAACTGCAGCGCCAGCGCTATCATTAAGGATAGCGTCACACCTAACGCCCCGCCTACCAGACACACCAAAACGGCTTCAATCAAAAATTGTTGCAGCACATTGCTGGCCCGCGCACCCACCGCCATACGAATACCGATTTCGCGCGTTCGCTCGGTCACCGACACCAGCATAATATTCATCACGCCTATACCACCCACCACCAGCGAGATGACCGCCACCAGTGTCAGAAACAGCTGTAATGTATGTGTGGTGCGTTCCGCCGTTTTCAAGACGCTGTCCATATTCCAGACGAAGAAATCTTTTTTCCCATGACGCAAACTGAGCAGGCGCGTGAGCTGTTGTTCGGCAAAACTGCTGTCATAGCCCTCTTTTACGCGTACCGTGATGGAATTAAGCCACGATTGCCCCATAACGCGCCCCGCCATCGTTGAATAAGGCAGCCAGACGCGTAAGATTGTGCTGCTGCCAAACATCGACTGTTTCTCATCCGCCACGCCAATTACCGTGGCAGGCATATTCCCCACCAGAATAATTTCACCCACCACGCTGGTTTTATTCGGGAAAAGCTGGCGGCGGGTGTTGTTATCGAGCACCACCACCTGCGCACGCTCAGCGGCCTGAATCGCGTTAAAGGTGTTGCCTTCGCTGAAGGTCATACCGTAGACGTTAAAATATTGCTGGCCAATCCCCTGCACGCTTGCAGCCACATCAATATTGCCCGCGCGCAACCGTAGGTTTTTAGAAACAGCGGGCGTGGCAGAACTCACCCACGACTGTTTTTCAATCGCCAGCAGGTCGTCGTATTTCAACGATTGTTGATACTGCGGGTCGTCGTCGCCAAAGTCTTTCCCCGGATACACATCAATCGTGTTGGTACCGATAGAACGGATATCCGCCAGCACCATCTGCTTTGCCGCATCCCCCACCACCACAATCGACACCACCGAGGCAATACCGATAATAATGCCGAGCATGGTTAATAGCGTGCGCATTTTATTGGCCGCCAGGGCGCGCCACGCCATCGACAGCGCTTCGCGAAAACTGTTGCTGAATTGCCGCCAGCCGGAGACGTGTTCACCGTTCACGCGTCGCGCTTCGCCCGTCGCCGCTTTAGCCGGTGGATTACGTAAAATTTCGCCGTCATGAATTTCGATCACTCGCTCGGCCTGCACGGCCACCTGCGGATCGTGGGTGACGATAATAATCGTGTGCCCCTGCTCTTTGAGCTGGTGCAGAATTGCCATCACCTCTTCGCCGGAACGGCTATCCAGCGCGCCAGTCGGTTCATCCGCGAGGATCACCTGCCCGCCGTTCATCAGCGCACGCGCAATACTCACGCGCTGCTGCTGACCGCCGGAAAGCTGTGAAGGCGAGTAATCGACGCGCTCTTCAAGGCCGAGGCGCTTAAGCAGTTCCGCCGCGCGCACCAGACGAGCTTTACGCTCCATACCGGCGTACACCGCCGGCACTTCCACGTTTTGCACCGCCGTCAAATGCGAGAGCAAATGATAACGCTGGAAGATAAAACCAAAGTGTTCACGCCGCAGTTGTGCCAGCGCGTCGCTATCGAGTGTGGCAACGTCAACGCCCGCAACGCGGTAGGTACCACTGGTCGGTTTATCGAGGCAGCCGATGATATTCATCAACGTGGACTTACCGGAGCCAGATGCGCCGACAATTGCCACCATCTCCCCGGCGTTGATCTCCAGCGTAATGCCTTTCAGGACTTCGGCACTTCCGTCACCGGAAGGATAACTACGGCGAATGTCCGTGAGCTGCAGCAGCGCCGTCATTTCGCGGCTCCCGCTTTGCCCTCGCCAATAATCACTTCGTCGCCGGCTTCCAGACCTTTTGCGATTTCCACTTCCGTGTCATTACGCGAACCAATGGACACTTCGCGCGGTTTCACCTCCCCGTTACGCAGCAGGCGCACGGTATAGCGGTTATCGCCCACGCTGTCGCCCAGCGCACTCAACGGAATGGTCAGCACGTTCTTCACGCCGGTGAGCTGAATATGTACCTGCGCCGTCATATCAAGACGCAATACACCTTGCGGGTTAGGCACTTCAAAACGTGCATGATAGAAAATGGCATCGTTCACTTTTTCCGGTGTCGGCAGGATATCTTTCAGCGTCCCTTCGTAGCGCGTCAGCGGATCGCCAAGAACGGTAAACCAGGCTTTCTGCCCCGGCTTCAGATGGATGACATCGGCTTCAGAGACCTGCGCTTTCACCAGCATGGTGCTGAGATCCGCCAGCGTCAGAATGTTTGGTGCCTGCTGTGCGGCGATAACGGTCTGCCCTTGCAGGGTGGTAATCTGCGTCACTTCCCCGGCCATTGGTGCTACGATCCGCGTATAGTCGAGGTTGGTTTTTGCCGTATCGAGCGAGGCCTGATTACGTTTTATTTGGGCATCAATCGTGCCGATTTGCGCCTGTTTAACAGCAAGCTCAGTCGTCGCGGTATCCAGATCCTGGCGTGAAATGGCCTGGGTTTTCGCCAGTTGCTGTTGACGCGCCAGCGTCACCTGCGCCAGTTTACGTTCCGCTTCCGCCTGAGCGCGTTGCGCGCGCAGTTCCATCAGCGTGGCTTCCACTTCTTTAATCTGGTTTTCGGCCTGCTCCGGGTCAATCACCCCCAGCAGTTGCCCTTTTTTAACTTTATCGCCAATCTCAACGGAGAGCGTTTTTAACTGCCCGCTCACCTGCGCACCGACGTCAACTTTACGCAGTGCATCAAGCTTACCGGTCGCCAGCACGCTCTGTTCCAGCTCGCCCGGGCGAACAATCAACGTTTGATACTGCGGTAACGGCGCATTCAGCGTGCGCCAAATAGCAATCAGCCCCGCGATGACCACCACCGCGAGCAGCACATATCGTTTTTTTATTTTTCCCTTAATACGCATACCTATCCTGATATTTTTCGTTGTTTCAGCCAGAGTGAGAGCATCAACATCAACCGTTACTAAACAAACAAGTAAAGGTGAACAGGGTAACAGAGTTATTGAGAATTGGTTAAGTTTGCCAGTGGTGAAATCAACGCATCATCCATTACGCGGATTGCTGATATGTTGCAAACCACTGAAAACTCCCATTACCCGACGCTGCCCACCTCCAGCGTTGGCCTGTTCTTCTGCTTATGGAGCGGGCTGTGGCGCCCCGGTAAATTCTGGCATCAGCGCAGCTTTCGTAGAAAGTTTATGCTGCGTTCGCTATGGATGCCGCGTTTATCCCGCCAGTGGATGGCAGAAATGGCAAAATGGCCCGACCTCGAACGCCTGCTGTTAATTCAGCCGCGCCTGCCCGTCCGCCTGCATCGTCCTTATCTGGCCGTTAATCTTGATCGCCAACAGTTGCTGGATGCGCTGCGCTATCACTACCGCACGCTGCGCCAGGCGCTGACCACGGATGAGCTACAGCGTTACTTCGCCTGTGCAGGCATTCCGCTGGCTGAGATCGAAGGCAAAGAAGGCGAAATCTATACCCTGCATTTTGCGTCCGTTATCTCGCTGGATAAAGAGGGTGAAAGTACGATTCTGCTGCGCAACGCGCGTAATGAGATGCTGGCGGAAATCACTTTTACCATTTGCGAATATGACGGTAAACGCACACTGTTCATTGGCGGCTTGCAGGGCGGGAAAACCGAGCAGTCACAGCAGGATATTCATCAGGCGACCAAAGCCTGTCACGGCCTGTTTCCAAAACGCGTGGTGATGGAAGCGGTATGCAGCTTTGCCCAGCGCTGGCAGATGGAGCAAATTCTCGCGGTTAGCAACCAGGCGCATATCTACCGCAGCCTGCGTTATCGCGATAAAGAGAAAAAAATCCACGCGGATTATGACAATTTCTGGGAAGCCGTTGGCGGCGTGAATGATGAGCGCGGTTATTACCATCTACCGCTCTCCGTCGCCCGTAAAGACGAAGCGGATATCGCCAGTAAAAAACGCGCGGAATATCGCCGCCGTTACGCGCTGCTGGACAGCATCACCCGCCAGATCCAACAGCGCTTCAATGTTTAGTCGGCTTTACCGCGCGCCAGCCAGATAACGCGCGAGAACATTTTACGCAGCAGCGTCGGTACGGCGTCCACGCCGCGCCGCCCTGCTTCCATCGCCACCTCAATGGCCAGATCGGGTTTTGAGGAGCGATGAATCGCTTTCGTTATTACCCGGCGCATATTCATGGGAATATTCTCCGGCAGTTGCGCCACCCGATGGTAGACATCAGAGAACCCCTGACGGTACATAAAGTGTTCCATATCCAGTGCCGGAAGTGCTGTCAGGTAGTGACGCTCCTGCTCTCTGTCATTATTGAGCAGGCTGCGCACGGTCGCGGCGTATTTCTTACCTGCCTCATCGCCATCCACCAGCACGTGCCACTCAATTCCCATTCTCCGGGCAAATTTAATCAGTGGCTTCAGGCCGGACTGGGCAAACTCGATGACTTTTACCCCTTCGGCGTCAAAATGATGACCACACTGGCGCGCCAGTTCATTAATGACCCAGGTTTCGGTTTCGCCCTCCACCAGCAGCCAACAGCGAGCAAACAACGACGACGCGCGATTGAAGCGAATGTGGAACGAAATTCGGCGACTGTCGTCGGGGTTCATGCCGCCCGGCCCTAAACGCCACGCCGCCACGCGCGAGGATTCACGCACCAGACGACAAACGTGCTCCATCGGCGTCAGCGATAACAGCTCACCAGAATTGGTGGTGGTCACGCGCTGAAGCGGCAGCAGATTGAGTAAATTCCACGCGACAGACAGCATAATCGGGTGTAAGCGCGTTTCCGGATCTTCAATTAGCAGCAACGGTCGGGCGTCTTTATCAAGGCGAACAGTACCTTTTGCCTGCAACAACGTAGAAAAGAGCGCAAGAAGGATCATCCGGTGGCTGCGTGCGCCGGGTTTATCAATCATGCGGTTGATGATATCGAGATAACGCCAGCTGCGCTGTTCATCGTGGGAACGTTGACGCATCAGGCGATGACGCGCTTCATCTGAGCCTTGTTCAGAGAAGTAGTGTTCCAGCAGTTGCACCATCGCCGACAGCCCCTGACGAATCTGCGCATCGCTCAGATTTTGCGGGCTGGAAACCAGCTCGCGGGAGAGGAAATCGAGCTGTTGTGCGGTCACTTCAACGTCTGGCGTGTTGGGCACGGTGCCGTTGCGAATGCGGCGCATAAAGCGCGCGTCGCGCAGGCGGAGCACGGGCATCAGGCGGATCAAATGACGCGCCATCGCGTCGATATCGTCCAGTTCCAGCGCATGCCCGTTGCTGTCGATAAAGCTGCGCAGGGTCATGACGCTGTCATCTGCGCCCAGCTCACCTTCCAGACGGTAAAACAGACGATGATAACCATCTTCCCCGCGCGACCAGCAATCGGCCAGGGGACGATAGCGCCGCCCGCGGTACCGCCCTGGCTCAGATTCGCGGAAGGTCAGAATAATATGCAGATGGTGCTCACGCCCCTTCACATCACCCGGCGGGAACCAAAAATCGTTGCGTACAAAGTGATAGAGCTCATCACGAGGAGATAACAGCAGGGTTAACGCGTCCAGCAGACTCGATTTGCCCCAGGCGTTTTCGCCAATCAGGACGTTGTTTTGCTCCAGCATTAATGACAATCGATTAATGCCACGAAAACCGACAATTTCTACGCGTTCAAGAAGCATGTCCCCTCCGTTTAGCTACCGCCTTTTCCTTCTGTTATCGGCAGTATATACGCAAAAACATTCAAGTTGCGTCAAGCCGTTAAGAGAGTGCGGCATTGATACGGATCCGCACTGCTCGGGCGCGACGCGGCAATGCTTTTTGCTAGCACAAAAATGGAAGAGCAAACAGATAATGCTACCAATGAATATTCTTAAAAGAATGCACTACACTCTATTCAACCAACCAGATTGTTTAAGGAATAACATCACATTGCCTTACATCAAATTTAACGTATAAATTTAACTGGTGAAGGGATGACAACGTTTTTAAAATAACGACTTCTATACTCAGCTTTATTCTGTTGGCATTGCGGTGATTCTGCTCACTTTCTCTGCCAGCAGTAATGTCGTGGGTATAAATTGTGTCGTCACCCCTTTCTGACGATAAATAATGTACAGAGAGAATTTTCTCATCCTGTACGTGCTTTTTTATTGAGGTGGTTATGTTTAGAAAATTAGCTGCAGAGTTCTTCGGTACTTTCTGGCTGGTGTTTGGTGGTTGCGGTAGCGCCGTTCTGGCTGCGGCATTCCCGGAACTGGGGATCGGTTTTGCGGGCGTGGCGCTGGCATTCGGTCTGACCGTACTGACCATGGCGTTCGCTGTCGGTCATATCTCCGGCGGTCACTTTAACCCGGCAGTCACGCTGGGCCTGTGGGCGGGCGGTCGTTTCCCGGCGAAAGACGTTATCGGTTACATCGTCGCTCAGGTTATTGGCGGTATCGTCGCAGCGGCAGTGCTGTATCTGGTAGCCAGCGGTAAAGCAGGCTTCGACGCTGCAGCAAGCGGCTTCGCGTCTAACGGCTATGGCGAACATTCACCGGGCGGCTTCTCTATGCTTTCCGCTATCGTCATTGAAATCGTGCTGACCTGTGGCTTCCTGCTGGTCATCCACGGCGCGACCGACAAACATGCACCGGCAGGCTTTGCGCCAATCGCTATCGGTCTTGCACTGACCCTTATCCACCTGATCAGCATCCCGGTTACCAACACTTCTGTTAACCCGGCGCGTAGCACTGCGGTCGCTATCTTCCAGGGCGGCTGGGCACTGCAGCAGCTGTGGCTGTTCTGGGTTATGCCGATTATCGGCGGTATCCTCGGTGGCCTCATCTACCGTACTCTGCTGGAAAAACGCGACTAATTTACGCTTTGTTCTTGCCGGATGCGGCGTAAACGCCTTATCCGGCCTACAAAATAGTGCAAATTCAATATATTGCAGAAATCTTGTAGGCCTGATAAGCATAGCGCATCAGGCAATGTTACGTTTGTCATCTGTCTCAAAGCCCGCTAAGCGGGCTTTTTTTGTGTCGGATGGCGCAACGCTTATCCGACCTGGTTAATCACCGCCCCGTAGGCCCGGTAAGCGCAGCGCCACCGGGCAGGTTTGATATTTCATGCCGATTTCGGTAGTGTCATTGCCGCTCAATACACACTGCAAGGAATACGCCGCTCATGTTGTCGGGACTGCTGATCATTCTCGTACCCCTGATTCTGGGTTACCTGATCCCCCTCACCCATCGCCCCACGCTTCAGCTGATTAATCGACTGCTTAGCTGGATTGTTTACGTGATCCTCTTTTTGATGGGCGTGAGCCTGGCATTTCTCGATAATCTGGCCAGCAATCTGTTGGCTATTTTCTACTACTCTTCTATCAGTATTGTGGTTATTTTGCTGTGTAATATTGCAGCACTTTTCTGGCTCGAAAAGTCTCTGCCCTGGCGTCACCATCATCAGCAGGAAAAATTACCTTCGCGCCTGGCAATGGCGCTGGAATCATTAAAACTGTGCTTTGTGGTGGTCGGTGGTTTTGTCCTGGGTTTAACCGGTCTCTCATTTTTACAACACGCGACCGCCGCCAGCGAATATACGCTTATTTTCCTTTTGTTCCTTGTGGGTATTCAACTGCGCAATAGCGGCATGACGCTAAAACAGATTGTCCTCAATCGCCGTGGGATGATTATTTCCGTGGTGGTGATGGTGAGTTCTTTAATTGGCGGAGCGATTAATTCCCTGATTCTCGGACTGCCATTAAAAACCGGGCTGGCGATGGCATCCGGATTTGGCTGGTACTCCCTTTCCGGCATCATGACCACCGATGCTTTTGGCCCGGTGATTGGCAGCGCCACTTTCTTTAACGATCTGGCGCGCGAACTCATTGCCATTATGCTGATTCCGGCGCTGGTGCAGCGTAGTCGTTCTACGGCACTCGGTTTGTGCGGTGCAACATCAATGGACTTCACACTCCCCGTACTTCAGCGCTCCGGCGGCGTGGAAATGGTGCCGCCCGCGATCGTTCACGGCTTTGTATTGAGCCTGCTGGTTCCGCTGTTAATGGCCTTTTTCACCGCCTGATTACCCCCATGGCGGTAGCCTTCGCTGCCGCCAAAATTGCGCTAAATCAACCTCCCTTTAACTAGCCAT
Source organism: Pseudocitrobacter sp. RIT415 (assembly GCF_003057695.2). NCBI lineage: Bacteria > Pseudomonadati > Pseudomonadota > Gammaproteobacteria > Enterobacterales > Enterobacteriaceae > Pseudocitrobacter > Pseudocitrobacter sp. RIT415. Next base: position 49,024 of record NZ_QBJC02000015.1, read on the forward strand.
AAAAACCGCTTTTCAAGCACATGGCACAGGCTTACCCTTAAACATGTATATTAAATATAACTTTAAAAGGTGTGACCATGTTTTGTGTGCAATGTGAACAAACCATCCGTACTCCAGCAGGAAACGGCTGCGCGTACTCGCAGGGTATGTGCGGTAAAACCGCCGAAACGTCTGACCTGCAGGACCTGCTGATTGCCGCTCTGCAAGGGCTCTCCGCCTGGGCGGTGAAAGCGCGTGAATACGGTATTATCGATCATGCGATTGATAACTTTGCGCCGCGTGCATTTTTCTCCACGCTGACCAACGTTAACTTCGACTCCCCACGCATCGTCGGCTACGCGCGTGAAGCCATCGCCCTGCGTGATGCATTAAAAGCTCAATGTCTGGCCGTTGATGCCAGCGCAAGCGTAAATAACCCGATGGCCGACCTGCAACTGGTCAGCGATGATTTAGGCGCACTGCAACAGCAGGCCGCTGAATTTACCCCGAACAAAGACAAAGCAGCGATTGGCGAGAACATCCTCGGCCTGCGTTTGCTGTGCCTGTACGGCCTGAAAGGCGCGGCTGCCTACATGGAACACGCGCACGTTCTCGGTCAGTACGATAACGACATCTACGCGCAGTATCACAAAATCATGGCGTGGCTGGGCACCTGGCCTTCCGATATGAACGCTCTGCTGGAGTGCTCAATGGAAATCGGCCAGATGAACTTCAAAGTGATGAGCATTCTGGATGCCGGTGAAACCACCAAATATGGTCACCCGACGCCGACGCAGGTCAACGTTAAAGCGACTGAAGGGAAATGTATTCTGATTTCCGGTCACGACCTGAAAGATCTCTACAATCTGCTGGAACAAACCGAAGGCACCGGCGTTAACGTCTATACCCACGGTGAAATGCTGCCGGCACACGGCTACCCGGAACTGCGTAAATTCAAACATCTGATCGGCAACTACGGTAGCGGCTGGCAGAATCAGCAGGTTGAATTCGCCCGCTTCCCTGGCCCTATCGTGATGACCTCTAACTGCATCATCGACCCGACTGTTGGCGCATACGACGACCGTATCTGGACCCGCAGCATTGTCGGCTGGCCGGGCGTGAGCCACCTTGAAGGCGACAACTTCGGCCCGGTTATCGCCCAGGCACAGCAAATGGCGGGCTTCCCGTACAGCGAAATCCCGCATCTGATCACCGTTGGTTTTGGTCGCCAGACGCTGCTGGGTGCAGCGGATACCCTGATTGACCTGGTGAGCCGCGAAAAACTGCGTCACATCTTCCTGGTCGGCGGTTGCGACGGCGCGCGTGGTGAACGTAACTACTTCACCGATTTCGCCACCAGCGTGCCGGACGATTGCCTGATCCTGACCCTGGCCTGCGGTAAATACCGTTTCAACAAACTGGAGTTCGGCGATATCGAAGGCCTGCCGCGTCTGGTGGATGCCGGTCAGTGTAACGATGCGTACTCCGCGATTATTCTGGCGGTGACGCTGGCAGAAAAACTGGGCTGTGGTGTTAACGACCTGCCGCTCTCTCTGGTGCTCTCCTGGTTCGAGCAAAAAGCGATCGTTATCCTGCTGACTCTGCTGTCACTCGGTGTGAAAAACATCGTCACCGGGCCAACTGCACCGGGCTTCTTCACCCCGGATCTGCTGGCAATCCTCAACGAGAAATTTGGTCTGCGTTCCGTGACCACCGTTGAGGAAGACATGAAGCAGTTGCTGAGCGCGTAAGGAGTAAACGATGACAATGCCAACCCCTCAATGTCCGTGGCGGATGCAGGTACACCACATCCACCAGGAAACGCCGGATGTGTGGACGCTGTCGCTGCTGTGTCACGACTACTATCCATACCGCCCTGGCCAGCATGCGCTGGTGAGTGTGCATAACTCTGCCGATACCCTGCGCGCGTATACCCTCTCATCGACGCCGGGCGTGAGCGAATACATTACGCTGACCGTTCGTCGTATCGACGATGGTGCGGGCTCTCAGTGGCTGACCCGCGATGTCAAACGCGGCGATTACATCTGGCTGTCTGATGCGATGGGCGAGTTTACCTGTGACAATGAGCCGAACGACCGTTTCCTGCTGCTGGCAGCCGGTTGCGGGGTGACGCCAATCATGTCGATGCGTCGCTGGTTGGCAAAATATCGCCCGCAGGCTGACGTGCAGGTTATCTTCAACATTCGCTCACCGCAGGATGTGATTTTCGCTGACGAATGGCGCAACTATCCGGTCACGCTGGTCGCAGAAAACAACGCTACGCACGGTTTTGTCTCTGGCCGTTTAAGCCCCGAGCTGCTGCAAAGCGTGCCGGACATTTCCTCGCGCACCGTGATGACCTGCGGCCCCGCGCCGTACATGGACATGGTGGAGAAAGAAGTGAAAGCGCTCGGCGTAACTCGCTTCTTTAAAGAGAAATTCTTTACCCCGGTGGCCGACGCCGTTAACAGCGGATTGAAATTTACCAAACTGCAACCGGCGCAGGAATTCTACGGCCCGGTAGGCACGACGCTGCTGGAGGCGATGGAAAGCAACAAAGTGCCGGTTCAGGCCGCTTGTCGTGCAGGCGTGTGCGGTTGCTGCAAAACCAAAGTGGTGTCTGGCGATTACACCGTCACCAGCACCATGACGCTAAGCGAACAGGAAATCGCCGACGGCTACGTACTGGCGTGCTCCTGCCATCCGCAGGGTGATTTAGTGCTGGCATAAACGCCTGAAACAACCAAAACCGAAACGGTCATCGGAAACGATGACCGTTTTTTTATGCATTGACATAAAACCATACAAATCAAAGGGAAAATAAAAAGCACAACCGTTATCTTCGACTAAACTTGTTAGCGATATCACATTTCAGGAGATGGAAAACCATGAAGCAAACCGTTGCCGCTTATATCGCTAAAACCCTTGAACAAGCTGGCGTTAAACGCATCTGGGGCGTCACCGGAGACTCGTTAAATGGCCTGAGTGACAGCCTCAACAGAATGGGCACCATTGACTGGATGCCCACGCGCCACGAAGAAGTGGCCGCCTTTGCCGCAGGCGCAGAAGCACAGCTCACCGGTGAACTTGCCGTCTGTGCGGGCTCGTGCGGGCCAGGTAACCTGCATTTAATCAACGGCTTGTTTGATTGCCATCGCAACCACGTGCCGGTGCTGGCAATAGCCGCCCATATTCCGTCGAGCGAAATCGGTAGCGGCTATTTCCAGGAAACGCACCCGCAGGAGTTGTTCCGCGAATGCAGTCATTACTGCGAACTGGTTTCGTCACCCGAACAAATTCCGCAGGTGCTGGCGATTGCCATGCGCAAAGCAGTGCTCAATCGCGGCGTATCGGTGGTTGTGCTTCCAGGCGACGTGGCGCTGAAAGCCGCGCCGGAAAGCGCCAGCAGCCACTGGTACCACGCCCCGCTTCCGGTGGTGACGCCCGCCGAAGAGGAACTTGATAAACTGGCGCAACTGTTGCGCTACTCCAGCAACATCGCCTTCCTGTGCGGCAGCGGCTGTGCCGGGGCGCATAAAGAGCTGGTGGAATTTGCCGCTAAACTGAAAGCACCGATTGTTCATGCCCTGCGCGGCAAAGAACACGTCGAATACGACAACCCTTACGATGTGGGCATGACCGGGCTGATTGGCTTCTCGTCGGGCTTCCACGCGATGATGAACGCCGATACGCTAATCCTGCTCGGCACACAGTTCCCATATCGCCCGTTCTACCCAACGGATGCCAAAATCATCCAGATTGATATCAACCCTGCCAGTATTGGCGCGCACAGTAAGGTTGATATGGCGCTGGTCGGCGATATCAAATCAACGCTCCGCGCCCTGCTGCCGAAGCTGGAAGAGAAGAGCGACCGTCGCTTCCTCGATAAAGCGCTTGAGCACTACCGCGATGCGCGTAAAGGGCTCGATGATCTCGCCAAACCCAGCGATAAAGCCATTCACCCGCAATATCTGGCGCAACAAATCAGCCATTTCGCTGCTGATGATGCCATCTTCACCTGCGATGTCGGCACGCCAACCGTTTGGGCCGCGCGTTATTTGAAAATGAACGGTAAGCGCCGTCTGCTAGGTTCGTTTAACCATGGTTCGATGGCCAACGCTATGCCCCAGGCGCTGGGCGCACAGGCAACACACCCAGGTCGCCAGGTGGTGGCAATGTGCGGTGACGGCGGCTTCAGCATGCTGATGGGGGATTTTCTCTCGGTTGTGCAGATGAAACTGCCGCTGAAAATCTTCGTCTTTAACAACAGCGTACTGGGCTTTGTGGCGATGGAGATGAAAGCCGGGGGTTATCTGACGGACGGCACCGATCTGCACGACACCAACTTCGCGCGTATTGCCGAAGCGTGCGGCATCACGGGGATCCGCGTAGAGAAGTCCGCTGACGTCGATGAGGCCATTCAAAAAGCCTTCAGTATTGACGGCCCGGTGCTGGTGGATGTGGTGGTCGCCAAAGAAGAGCTGGCGATGCCGCCGCAAATCAAACTGGAGCAGGCCAAAGGGTTCAGCCTCTATATGCTGCGCGCCATCATTAACGGGCGCGGCGATGAAGTGATGGAACTGGCGAAAACCAACTGGCTAAGGTAAAACATCTGACATTCTCCCCGGTTACAAGGAAATGTCATGATCGATTTACGCAGTGATACCGTTACCCGACCGAGTCGCGCCATGCTCGAAGAGATGATGGCCGCCCCGGTTGGGGATGACGTTTATGGCGACGATCCTACCGTCAACGAGCTCCAGCGCTACGCTGCCAGCCTTGCCGGTAAAGACGCCGCCCTCTTTTTACCCACTGGCACCCAGGCCAACCTGGTTGCCCTCTTAAGCCACTGTGAACGCGGCGAGGAGTATATCGTCGGCCAGGGTGCGCATAATTATCTGTATGAAGCGGGCGGGGCTGCGGTGCTGGGCAGTATTCAGCCGCAGCCGATTGACGCAGCTGTGGACGGCACGCTGCCACTCGATAAAGTCGCGGCTAAAATTAAAGCTGACGATATTCACTTTGCGCGTACCAAACTGCTGAGCATTGAAAACACCCATAACGGCAAAGTGTTGCCGCGAGACTATCTCCGTCAGGCGTGGGAATTCACCCGCGAGCGCAAGCTGGGGCTGCATGTCGATGGCGCGCGCATTTTCAACGCCGTGGTGGAGTATGGCTGTGAACTGAAAGAGATCGCGCAATATTGTGATTCGTTCACCATTTGCCTCTCTAAAGGTCTCGGCACGCCTGTCGGTTCTTTGCTCGTCGGCAGTCATGATTACATCAAGCGCGCGACACGCTGGCGCAAAATGACCGGGGGCGGAATGCGTCAGGCCGGGATTCTGGCAGCCGCCGGGCTCTATGCGTTAAAAAACAACGTCGCGCGTTTGCAGGATGATCACGACAATGCTGCCTGGCTGGCAACACAACTGCGGGAAATCGGTGCGGACGTGATGCGCCACGACACCAATATGCTGTTTGTCCGCGTGGGCGAAGAACAGGCGGCGGCGTTGGGTGCGTTTATGCGTGAACGTGAGGTTCTGATTAACGCCTCGCCGGTGGTACGCCTGGTAACACATCTGGACGTCAGTCGCGAACAACTGCACGACGTCGTCAGCCACTGGAAATCGTTTTTAGCCAAATAAGGAGAGTGACGTGCCGCATACCGTTTTAGTCCTCGGTGCCAGTGGGTACATCGGCCAGCATCTGGTGGCGGAACTGAGCGCGCGCGGACATACCGTGCGGGCTGCGGCGCGGCACATTGACCGTCTGGAAAAGCAGCAGCTTCCCGGCGTAACCTGTCATTCACTCGATCTTGAGTGGCCGGTTTCCCTCCCCGCCCTGCTTGAAGGCGTAGAGACGCTCTATTATCTGGTGCATGGCATGGGTGAGAGCCGCGATTTTCTCGCCCATGAACGACAGGTGGCGCTGAATGTGCGCGATGCGCTTCGCCAGGTTCCGGTCAAACAGATTATCTTTTTAAGCTCATTGCAGGCTCCCGCACATGAACAATCGGAACACCTGCGCGCCCGTCAGGCCACCGGCGATATTCTGCGGGAAGCGGGCATTCCGCTTACCGAACTGCGGGCGGGGATCATTGTCGGTGCGGGATCTGCCGCCTTCGAAGTGATGCGCGATATGGTTTACAACCTGCCCGTTCTCACACCGCCGCGCTGGGTTCGATCGCGCACCACGCCAATTGCCCTCGAAAACCTGCTGGTGTATCTGGCGGGGTTGCTGGAATATCCAGCCTCAGAACATCGCGTCTTTGAAGCAGCGGGCCCGGAAGAACTTACCTATCAACAGCAGTTTGAGCACTTTATGGCGGTGAGCGGTCGACATCGCCCCTTGATCCCTATCCCTTTCCCGACAAGCTGGATCTCGGTGTGGTTCTTAAATGTGATCACCTCTGTGCCGCCGACAATTGCAAAAGCGCTGATCCAGGGCTTAAAGCACGATCTTCTGGCTGACGATCGCGAACTGCGCGCGCTGATCCCGCAAAAATTGATTACGTTTGATGAAGCCGTTCGCCAGACGCTGGAAGAAGAAAAGAAGCTGGTGAACTCCAGCGACTGGGGCTACGACGAACACGCGTTTGCCCGCTGGCGACCCGAATACGGCTATTTCGCCAAACAGGCGGGATATACGGTAAAAACCCCGGCAAGCCTGGCGGCACTGTGGCAGGTGGTGAATCGACTGGGCGGTCGCGAAGGCTATTTCTTTGGCAATATTCTGTGGAAAACGCGTGCCGCGATGGATTTGCTGGTGGGGCATAAACTGGCGAAAGGCCGCCCGGCGCACGCGCGGCTGAAAACGGGCGACAGTGTCGATAGCTGGAAAGTGATTATCGTCGAGCCGGAGAAACAACTCTCACTGCTGTTTGGTATGAAAGCGCCCGGTCTGGGCAGACTCAGTTTCACCCTCGTCGATAAAGGCGACCATCGTGAACTTGACGTTCGCGCCTGGTGGCATCCGCACGGTATGCCAGGATTACTCTACTGGCTGTTAATGATCCCCGCGCATCTGTTCATTTTTCGCGGTATGGCGCGGCGAATTGCCAGGCTTGCAGAAGAAATCACGGGCAAAAAAGAGGCATAAGCTCATTTCTTCTTAGTTTCCCATTGCATGAGAGTGAAATTCACGGAAAAATGCGCACGAAATTCTTTTTACACAGTGGATCGATATGAAGGTACTGGTTACCGGCGCGACCAGCGGGCTCGGCAGAAATGCCGTCGAGTATTTGCGCAACAAGGGCATCAGCGTCAGAGCGAGCGGTCGCAATGAAGCGATGGGCAAACTGCTGGAGAAGATGGGTGCGGAGTTCGTCCACGCCGATTTAACGGAACTGGTTTCTTCTCAGGCGAAGGTCATGCTCGCCGGTGTCGATACGCTCTGGCACTGCTCCAGCTTTACCTCTCCGTGGGGAACCCAGGAAGCGTTTGACCTCGCCAACGTGCGCGCCACGCGCCGTCTGGGCGAATGGGCCGTGGCCTGGGGCGTGCGCAACTTTATTCATATCTCTTCCCCGTCGCTCTATTTCGATTATCACCACCATCGCGATATCAAAGAAGATTTTCGTCCACACCGTTTTGCCTGCGAGTTTGCCCGCAGCAAGGCCGCCGGTGAAGACGTTGTGCAACTGCTGGCGCAGGCTAACCCGAACACGCGCTTTACCATTCTGCGTCCGCAAAGTATTTTCGGGCCGCATGATAAAGTGTTTATTCCGCGTCTGGCGCAGATGATGCACCATTACGGCAGCGTGCTGCTGCCGCGCGGCGGCCATGCGATGGTCGATATGACCTATTACGAAAACGTAGTGCATGCCATGTGGCTGGCAAGCCAGCCACAGTGCGACAACCTGCCTTCTGGCCGCGCGTATAACATCACCAACGATGAACCGCGCACCCTGCGCAGCATCGTCGAGCGTTTAATTGATGAACTGGATATCAAGTGCCGGATCCGTTCCGTGCCGTACCCGATGCTGGATATGGTTGCGCGCAGCATGGAGCGCTTTGGCAATAAATCCGCCAAAGAGCCCGCCCTCACCCACTACGGCGTGTCAAAGCTGAACTTTGATTTCACGCTCGATATCACCCGCGCGAAAGAAGAACTGGGTTATACGCCGATTGTGACGCTGAACGAAGGTATCGTGCGCACCGCCGAATGGCTGGAAGATCACGGGAAGCTGCACCGCTAGCGGTAAAAATGTAGGCCGGGCAAGCGCAGCGCCCCCGGCGCAAACCATCACCCCTGCCCATATTTCTCCAGCAACGCTTCCGCTATTGCCTGAGTTTGCGCATCCGCAATGCCGTTCCACAACGCCGGGCGGAAGTGCATCTGGAACGCCATAATCACCCTTTTCTGCTGCGCGGGCGTCATATCCGGTTTCACTTCGTAACCGTAACGCGACAACAGATCGAGTAACCCGGCAGTATCCACAGGCTGATATGGCGGACGTCCGTTCAGGTAAAACGCGACCCGTTGCGCATCTGGCCAGGCGCCAATGCCCTGCGCAGCAAGCTGCTGCCATGGGAAGAGCGGCCCGGGATCGTCTTTGCGCTGCGGGGCGATATCCGCATGCGCCACCACGTTCTGCGGCTGGATGTCGTAACGGGCAATGATATCTTTCGCCAGCGGGATCAACGCCTCTATCTGTGACGGCGAGAACGGCGCAAAATGTTTTACGTTCCCCGTTTTCTGCCAGCCACGATTCTCAAGCTCAATGCCGACAGAAGTGTCGTTTATCCGCGTCGCTCCGCGCCAGAAGCTGATACCGGCATGCCACGCCAGTTTATCTTCCGGCACTAACTGCCAGATGCGCGGTTTGCCGTTGTGAATTGGTGGTACATCAGGAATGAGATAATGCGAACTGACGTGTTTATCCGTGAGCGTCGCCAGCGAGACGTCAAAGTCGTCCGCCGTGTAGTGAATAACCAGCACTTTTACACGCGGATACGCAGCCTGCGCCGGATGGCGGGTATCAAGCTGATACCCGGTTTTATCTATTACGCCCTTTTCGCCCGCACAGCCCACCAGCAGCCCCGCGAGTAAAGCCAGCGTCAGGAAGCGTTTCATCGGCGCGTTTTCACCGCCGTGCCGCTGACGCTCACCATTAACATACTGCTATCTTTGCCGACGGTTTCATAATCAATGTCGATACCTACCACAGCGTCAGCGCCCAGCGCTTTTGCTTGCTCACCGAGCTCCTGAAAGGCGATTTCACGCGCTTTACGCAGCTCTTTTTCATAGGCACCGGAACGACCGCCCACGATGTCGCGAATGCCGGCGAAGAAATCGCGGAAAATATTGGCGCCGAGAATCGCTTCACCAGTGACCACGCCGCAATATTCCACAATGGTCTGGCCTTCCAGCGTCGGGGTGGTTGAGAATTGCATCGTTGTACTCCTTCTTTTAACGTTCAATGCCTTAGCGTCAATCACGCACTGCCATTATCGGGCTGATACGCTATGCTTGGAAAGGGATTATACACGTCATCCTTCACGCTACCTCTGCGTTGGCTGCGGCCGTTCACCCCGGTCACTTACTCATGTAAGCTCCCGGGGATTCACTCCCTTGCCGCCTTGATGTAACTTGAAGGATTTAGTGTAAACATCATAATCGTATACACAAATCCTTCAGACTGCATCGGACAAACGACACGTTTGAAGGAGGATGTGTTGAGCTGCTTAAAAGGAAAAATTATGCGCTACTCCACTCTTGCACTCCTCCTCCCTGGCGTCATGCTGCTGAGCGCCTGTACTACCGTGACGCCAGCCTTTAAAGATATCGGTACACGAAGCGGGCCCTGCGTGGAAGGCGGGCCGGACGCCGTGGCACAAAAGTTTTACGATTATCGCATTCAGCATCGCAATAATGACCTTACGGCGCTTCGCCCGTACCTGAGCGACGATCTGGCGAAATTGCTCAACGACAGCCGCAGCGATGCCAGCCACAGCGCCCTGTTGCAGTCCGATCCGTTCTCAAGCCGCACCACGCCGGCAGACAGTGCTACCGTCGCCAGCGCTTCCACCATTCCGAATACCGATGCGCGCAATATTCCTCTGCGCGTCAGCCTCAAACAGGGTACGCAAAGCTGGCAGGATGAAGTGCTGATGATCCGCGAAGGCCAGTGCTGGGCGGTTGATGATGTGCGTTACCTTGGCGGCAGCGTGCACGCACCAGCCGGAACGCTGCGCCAGTCGCTTGAAAAACGCTAACCTTCCCGGACATCAATCATCACTTGGGTAAATTGTCTGGCATTCCGTGAGGAATGCCGACATTTCTGCCTCCCGCCTCGCCCACCCAACATTTTGTGCTAACTTTAAGTGTAACGCTGGTTTATATTTAAGTTTTAACGCACAAATATTGCATAACTATTCTGTCAAAGGTACTATTTGCGGCCTCAATTGCTGAAAACCTTCGAGAATATAGCAACATTTTCGTTACATAATGAGCGGGCAAAGCCGGGTTGAGCAGAAGGTTATTCTGCCTAAGCCTTTGGATACCGCAGCAACTGAGTGAGCCGCTGAACGAACGTTCAGGGTAAGTACCTACAGCTAACGCATCTTGACGAGTATCGATGAGCATTAAATTAAACGGCATTAACTGCTTCTACGGCGCACACCAGGCGCTGTTCGACATCACGCTTGAGTGCCCGCAGGGTGAAACGCTGGTGCTGCTGGGCCCAAGCGGCGCGGGTAAGAGCTCGCTGCTGCGCGTGCTGAATCTCCTTGAGATGCCGCGCTCCGGCACGCTGAACATCGCCGGTAATCATTTTGATTTCGCCAAAGCGCCGTCGGATAAAGCCATTCGCGAACTGCGCCAAAACGTCGGCATGGTGTTCCAGCAGTACAACCTCTGGCCGCATCTCACTGTCGTGCAAAACCTGATTGAAGCGCCCTGCCGCGTGCTGGGGCTGAGCAAAGAAAGCGCGATGGCGCGCGCCGAGAAACTTCTCGAACGTTTACGCCTGAAGCCGTACAGCGATCGTTATCCGCTGCACCTTTCGGGTGGTCAGCAACAGCGTGTGGCGATTGCCCGTGCGCTGATGATGGAACCGCAGGTTCTGCTGTTTGATGAACCGACCGCGGCTCTCGACCCGGAAATCACCGCCCAGATCGTCAGCATCATTCGCGAACTGGCGGAAACCAACATTACACAGGTGATCGTCACCCACGAAGTGGAAGTGGCGCGTAAAACCGCCAGCCGCGTGGTGTACATGGAAAACGGCCATATCGTCGAACAGGGCGATAACAGCTGCTTTGCCCAGCCACAGACTGAAGCGTTTAAGAATTACCTTTCTCACTGAAGAGACCCGGGACAATGACCATGAAAAAAGTACTGATTGCCGCACTGCTCGCAAGCGTAAGCCTCTCTGCTGGCGCTGCTCAGACTATCCGTTTCGCGACCGAAGCATCCTACCCTCCGTTCGAATCGATGGATGCAAACAACAAGATTGTTGGTTTTGACGTCGACCTGGCGAATGCGCTGTGTAAAGAGATCGATGCTACCTGCACTTTCTCCAACCAGTCCTTCGACAGCCTGATCCCAAGCCTGAAATTCCGCCGCGTTGACGCGGTCATGGCTGGGATGGACATCACGCCAGAACGTGAAAAACAGGTTCTCTTTACCACCCCGTATTACGACAACTCGGCGCTGTTTATCGGCCAGCAGGGTAAAGTCGCCAGCATTGATGCGCTGAAAGGCAAGAAAGTGGGCGTGCAGAATGGCACAACTCACCAGAAATTCATCATGGATAAACACCCGGAAATCACCACCGTGCCGTACGACAGCTATCAGAATGCGAAGCTTGATCTGCAAAACGGTCGTATTGATGCGGTCTTCGGTGACTCTGCCGTCGTAAACGAGTGGCTGAAAGCCAACGACAAACTGGCGGCTATCGGCGATAAAGTGACGGATAAAGACTACTTCGGCACCGGACTTGGCATTGCCGTTCGTCAGGGCAACACCGAGCTGCAGCAGAAATTCAACGCAGCCCTGGAAAAAGTGAAAAAAGATGGCACTTATCAAACCATCTACAGCAAATGGTTCCAGAAGTAAGATCTGATGAACGAATTTTTTCCGTTAGCAAGCGCCGCCGGGATGACCGTCGGCCTTGCCGTTTGTGCACTGGTCATTGGGCTGGCGCTGGCGATGTTCTTCGCAGTATGGGAGTCAGCAAAATGGCGTCCTGTCGCGTGGGTGGGCTCCGCTATCGTGACCATTTTGCGTGGGCTGCCGGAGATTCTGGTGGTTCTGTTTATCTATTTCGGTTCCTCACAGCTACTGCTGATGCTCTCGGATGGCTTCACGCTTAACCTTGGCGTGGTGCAAATTCCGGTGCAGATGCAGATCGAAAATTTCGACGTTAGCCCGTTCCTGTGCGGCGTGATTGCATTGTCGCTGCTTTATGCAGCCTATGCCTCGCAAACCCTGCGCGGTGCGCTGAAAGCGGTGCCGATTGGCCAATGGGAATCGGGCCAGGCGCTGGGGCTGTCGAAAACAGCCATTTTCTTCCGTCTGGTGATGCCGCAGATGTGGCGTCATGCGCTGCCGGGGCTCGGTAACCAGTGGCTGGTGCTGCTGAAAGATACCGCGCTGGTGTCGCTGATTAGCGTGAACGATTTAATGCTGCAAACCAAAAGTATCGCCACGCGTACGCAGGAGCCGTTTACCTGGTACATCGTTGCGGCGGCGATTTATCTGGTGATCACGCTGCTCAGCCAGTACATCCTCAAACGCATTGACCTGCGTACCACTCGCTTCGAACGGAGACCAGGCTAATGCTCGAGTATTTACCGGAACTGATGAAAGGGCTGCACACCAGCCTGACGCTGACCGTAGCGTCAATTGCCGTTGCGCTGATCCTGTCACTGATTTTTACTATCATTCTGACGCTGAAAACGCCGTTGCTGGTCTGGATTGTGCGCGGTTATATCACGCTGTTTACCGGCACGCCGCTGCTGGTGCAGATCTTCCTGATTTACTACGGCCCGGGCCAGTTCCCGTCGTTGCAGGATTATCCGGCCCTGTGGCATTTGCTCTCTGAACCGTGGCTGTGCGCGTTAATCGCCCTGTCGCTGAACAGCGCCGCGTATACCACACAGTTGTTCTACGGGGCGATTCGCGCCATTCCTGATGGGCAGTGGCAATCCTGTAGCGCGCTGGGAATGAGTAAGAAAGATACGCTGGCCATTCTGCTGCCGTACGCGCTGAAACGTGCCCTCTCTTCCTACTCGAACGAAGTGGTGCTGGTCTTCAAAAGTACGTCTCTGGCCTATACCATCACGCTGATGGAAGTGATGGGCCACGGTCAGTTGCTCTATGGCCGCACCTACGATGTAATGGTCTTTGGCGCGGCGGGCGTTGTCTATCTTATCGTCAACGGTCTGTTGACGCTGCTGATGCGTCTGATAGAGCGTAAAGCGCTGGTATTCGAGCGCAGAAACTGATGACGATGATTGCATAAAGGCACAATCATAGAGCGGACAACCTGATAAGTTGTCCGCTTTTTTTTATAACCAATAAAATAAAAAATCATTTTTATTGCATATAAATTCAAGAACAGGCAGGATATATTCATGCCACACGCAGGGCAGCATCTTTTAATTTTGACAGACGGGAGCCTTACCGATGAAAAAGTTAGTTCTGGCCGCATTACTTGCCACCTTCGCCGCTGGCGCCAGCGCCGCAGATAAAATCAACTTTGGCGTTTCCGCAACCTACCCACCGTTTGAGTCGATGGATGCCAGCAATCAGATTGTCGGCTTTGATATCGATCTTGCGAAAGCGTTGTGCAAACAGATGCAGGCAGAGTGCACCTTCACTAACCACGCGTTTGACAGCCTGATCCCGGCGCTAAAATTCAAAAAATATGACGCCGTGATTTCCGGAATGGATATCACCCCGGAACGTAGCAAGCAGGTGGCGTTCACCGAACCATACTACGCTAACTCTGCGCTGGTGATCGCGAAGAAAGATACCTATAAAACCTTCGCTGACCTGAAAGGCAAACGCATCGGGATGGAAAACGGCACCACCCACCAGAAATACCTGATGGATAAGCATCCTGAAGTGAAAACCGTGGCCTATGACAGCTACCAGAACGCGATTATCGACCTGAAAAATGGCCGTATCGATGGCGTATTTGGTGATACCGCGGTAGTGAACGAGTGGCTGAAAACCAACCCGCAACTGGGTGCGGCAACTGAGAAAGTGACCGATCCGCAATACTTTGGCACGGGCCTTGGCATCGCGGTTCGTCCGGATAACAAAGCCCTGCTGGAAAAACTGAACGGCGCGCTGAAAGCGATTAAAGCTGATGGTACCTATCAGAAAATCAGCAATCAGTGGTTCCCTGAGTAAGTGCTCTTCGCCGGATGGCTGCTACGCCATCCGGTAATCACCGCCCACACGGAAGCCAAAAACGAAAACACGCCCCGCCCGTCGATTCCTCCAGCCCGATTCCCCCACCGTGCAGCTCCAGCATTTTTTTGACGATCAGCAAACCTAACCCACCACGCTTCTCGCGCGTCGCCTGCTGACTGAGCGCCGAAGGTCGCACGAAAAGCTGTTCCCGCACCGCTGCGTCGATACCCGGCCCGCTGTCGGCTACTTCCATCTGCAACCGTTCCTCCTGCTGCCAGATCTTCAGGCGGATTGTTCCCCCCGGCGGCGTATGACGAATCGCATTATCGAGCAAATTGGTCACCACACGCTCCACCATCGAGAGATCGGCGTTGATCAGCGGCAAATGCGCAGGGATCTCCGTCTGTAAGGTGATTTTGCGCGTCTCAAGGGAGAGATCGAATTTCTGCACCACATCGGAAACCAGTTCGCTCAGGGCGAAACGCTCCCGCTGGGGTTTAATTGCCCCATGTTCCAGCCGGGCCAGCTCAAACAATTCCTGCGAGAGGTGACGCACTTTGTGCCCCTGACGCAGGGCGATTTCCAGATAATGCCGGGATTCTTCCGACGTCAGCGTAGCGGCTTTCATTGACAGGGTTTCGAGATAACCGAGGAGCGACGTAAGCGGCGTGCGCAGGTCATGGGAAATATTGGCGATAAACTCGCGGCGCTGGCGATCGCTGTCGGCCAGTTCATCCCACTGAGAGGCTATTTTGCGCGCCAGCTCGATGAACGTATTGCGCAGCAACGCCACTTCATCGCCCGGCTCATCGACCGTCGGCTGGGCGGCAAGATGTTTAATCGCGCTAATGCTGTCCTGATCGATGCGGCTGGCCTCGCGCGTTAAGGCATTCACCGGGCGCGTCACCCACTGACGCACCAGCACCGCCACCAGTACTCCAACGGCAGCGACTAACAACATCGCCCACAGCAGCGTGCTCCACAGGGTTTTATGCCAGGCGTTTTCCGCCAGCGCGTTGAGTTCTTCACCCTGCAAAATGATGTACAGATACCCGCGCAGTTCCCCGTCCTGACGGAGCGGTGCGGCGCTGAAGACTTTATGCTTATCAGCACTGCGCGGGTCGTCGCCATACACCGGCATTGCAGCTTGATTCAGGAACTGTTCTACGGGGGCGAGCGCGACGCGCTGGCGCTTGATATGCCCTGGCGGCGCGGCATCGGCCAGAATCTCGCCGTCGGGCGAGATAACATAGAGCTCTACGCTGGGGTTAAAAGTCATCAGGCGATCAAAAAGCGGTTTTAGCGTATTGCGATCCACCCTACCCTGCGCATCCATCAGCGGCTCGCTGCGCACAATTTGTTGCGCCAGATTCGCCGACAGCCGCTGCACCATCGCATTACCAAACTGCATGCTGCTGTAGAGTTGCACTGCCCCGGCGATGGTCGCGCACAATACCAGCAGCAGAATAAACAGTAGCGTTAAGCGCTGGCTCAGGCTCAGTTTCGCTTTCATGCCGGGCCTCCAACAAAACGATACCCTTTACCCCAGACGGTCAGAATGATTTCCGGCTCAGCGGCGTTATGTTCGATTTTGACGCGCAGGCGATTAATGTGTGTATTCACCGTGTGTTCGTAGCCTTCATGCTGATAGCCCCACACCTGCTCGAGCAGATCCAGGCGCGAGAACGTCTCCCCCGGATGGCGGGCGAAGAACCACAATAAATCGAATTCACGCGGGGTGAGATCGACCAGATTACCGCGCAAACGCACGCTGCGCGCCAGCGGGTCGATCACCAGCCCATGGGCGGCAATGGTGCCGCTGGTTTGCTGCACATCCTGCCCCATTGCCTGCTGGCGACGGAACAGCGCTTTAATACGCGCCACCAGCTCCTGCACCGAGAAAGGTTTTGCCAGATAATCATCGGCCCCGGTTTCAAGGCCCAGAATGCGCTCCGTTTCGCTGCTGCGCGCGCTGATAATAATCACCGGCAGATAGCGCCCGCGCTCGCGGATACGCTGGCAAATTGTCAGCCCATCGACGTTAGGCAGCATTAAATCGAGGATCACCATATCCCATTGCGTCTGCTCCAGGCGCTGTAACGCCCTGCCGCCGTCCTCTTCATGGACGATGGTATAGCCTTCATCTTCAAGGTTAAGTTGCAGCAGCGTGGCGATATCGCGATCGTCTTCCACCAGCAGGATCTGTTTTGCCGTCATCAATCAGTGCCTTTTCCAACTCTTCTGAGATAAAGCTTACCTGATTTCCGCCCGGCAAAAGTTCACATTTTGTTTAACTTCCGCTTTTTACCAGCAGCGTAAGCACTTCATAGTGGGCGGTATGGGGGAACATGTCGAATAGCTGAACCCGCGCGATGCGGTAGCCCGGCAGATTGGCTATATCTTTCGCCATCGTCTGGGCGTTACAGCTGGAGTAGATAATATACGGCGGCGCCATCTGGCTTAAGTAATCGCACAGTGCTTTACCGATGCCCCGACGCGGCGGATTGACCAGTACCAGCTCGGGCACGTCACCCTGCGCGGTGGCAAACTGCGTGGAATCAAGCGCCTGAAACTGAAGCTTAGTCAGCCCCAGTTCCGCCGCAGACTGCTTTGCACAGGCGATGGCTTCCGGCGCAATTTCGATACCGGTGAGGGTCATCTCCGGCGTCGCGCAGTGCAGGCCAAAACCGCCAACACCACAGAAGAGATCCCACATGTGCGTGACCGGCAGTGCGCGCACCCAGTCGCGCGCCGTCGCGTACAAAGCGCTGGCAACGGTTGGATTAGTCTGGAAGAAACTTTGCGGACGGATCCACAGCGGCACGCCATTAAACGTTTCCGCCAGCGCCTGCTGTTCGGTCAAGAAAATCTCCTGCTCGCCTTCCATAATCGCCATGTGTACCGGCTGAATATTGGCGGTGATGACTTTCAACTGCGGCAACTGCGCCTGTAACGCGGGCAGCGCGGCGCGAAGCTGTTCCAGCTTGCTTTCAGAGCGCAGCACAAAGCGCAGCATCATGCCGCCATCGCGCTGACTTTCGGTGAGCAGCAGATACTTCAGCTCGCCACGTTTACGCGCGACGTTATAGGGCGTCAGCCCGGCGCGCGCGATGAACGGCTTGATCGCGGCGAAAACCGGCGCGAAAGAGTCGGGATACAGCGGGCAATCGGTCAGGTCAACCGGCGTGCCGTCACGATGCAGCATGCCCAGCAGCGGTTTTTCCACGCTGCCGCTGACCACCATTTTGGCTTTATTACGAAAACCCTGTTCTGGCCCGCTGACGGGTGCGCACCACGCCTCTACCGTCTGCCCGGCCAGCAGCGTGTGGAGATCGTTCATTTTAGCGGCGAGTTGATCGTTTACCGGCTGTTCAATCCACTGACATGAGCGACAGCGACCCGCGTCATAAAGTGCGCACTGCATACAAAGACCTTCAGAAATTCAGGGGCGGCGATTGTATCACCGTTACTGGAAGCGGAAAAACCGTCGACTGTGTGCCGGGACAAAAAGCAGGAACAGAACCAGCATATCCGGCATTTTCTGCATCACCAGCGAACGGAATATTTCCCGTTTTGACTCTCCGGCGATGCTGAACAATTCCGGGTAGCCATAGCCCAACGACGCCGCCCACAAATAGCCAGCGGCGATAATTTGCGTCAACAGATAGAGCCAGCGCGCCCAGTTGCGCCCTTTTACTACGGAAAACGCACACCAGATTTCAACGAACACCAGCATCAGACTCGCCAGAAACACCAACGTCAGACTCCAGGTTTGCACGCTACGATGAATAAAATCGAGGAGCCCGCGCAGACCCAGCAGATTGAAGATCATTAGCAGATCGAGACAACGAATCAAAATAATGGCGAGCGCCGCCACCTGCACCAGAGCAGGAACGTTTAAGCTGGCATGTGAACGGCTGGTTTTAGCAAAGAATCCCAAGATGTCGTCTTCCGTGAAATCGGTTCCCCACCGGCAGGGAACCGAATACAACCTTCCTTAATTTTAAGAGGATTATCCTTGTCTTGCACGCTGGATATCACGCGTACGCTGTTTTTCTGCGCGCGCCATCAGGTACCAGGCGATAAATCCGACAATTCCGACTACCGCGAGAATGAGCGTCGCCAGGGCGTTAATTTCCGGGTTCACGCCCATACGCACGTTGGAGAAGACCAGCATTGGCAGCGTGGTCGCGCCGGGCCCGGAGACGAAGCTGGCAATCACCAGATCGTCGAGCGAGAGCGTAAACGCCAGCAGCCAGCCTGAGATCACTGCCGGCATAATCATCGGCAAGGTAATGATAAAGAACACTTTCAGCGGCGTCGCCCCGAGATCCATCGCCGCTTCTTCAATCGAGCGGTCCAGTTCGCGCAGGCGCGATGAAATCACCACCGCCACATACGCGGTACAGAAAGTGACGTGCGCCAGCCAAATGGTGAGCATGCCGCGGTCGGACGGCCAGCCGATGGCGTGACCGAGTGAAACGAACAGCAGCAATAACGATAACCCGGTGATCACATCAGGCATTACCAGCGGCGCGGTTATCATAAAGGCAAAGCCGTTGGAGCCGCGAAAACGGCCAAAACGCACCATCACCACCGCCGCAATGGTGCCCAGAATTGCCGCCATGGTTGCCGCGCAGGCGGCAATGGTCAGGCTGAGCCCCACCGCGCTCATCATTGCCTCATCGCGAAACAATTCTCCGTACCAGCGCGTTGACCACCCCGCCCACACCGTCACCAGCTTTGAGCTGTTGAAGGAGTAAATCACCAGCATCAGCATCGGCGCATACAGAAATGTAAAACCGAGCACCAGAATCAGTATTCTCCACGGTGAGCGGACGACCGGTAAGTTGTTCATCCGTGTTCTCCCATCTGTTTTTGCTGATGTTTGTGGAACCACATGATCGGCACAATCAGCAGCAGGAGCATGACAATTGCCACCGCCGACGCGACCGGCCAGTCGCGGTTGTTAAAGAACTCCTGCCACAGCACGCGGCCAATCATGATGCTGTCCGGGCCGCCGAGCAGTTCAGGTATCACAAACTCCCCCACCGCCGGAATAAATACCAGCATTGATCCCGCAATAATCCCGCCTTGAGTTAACGGTACAATCACGCTGAAAAAGGTTTTCAGCGGCCTTGCGCCTAAATCCAGCGAGGCTTCCACCAGCGAGTAATCAATGCGCGTCAACGCGGTGTAGATAGGCAGCACCATAAATGGCAGATAGGCATAGACGATGCCAATATATACAGCGAGGTTGGTGTGCAGGATCTCCAGCGGCTGGTCGATAATGCCCGCCCATTGCAGAAAATTACTCAGCACACCGTTGCCTTTCAGGATGCCCATCCAGGCATAAACGCGAATCAAAAACGACGTCCACGACGGCAGGATCACCAGCAATAACAGAATATTGCGCGTCGACGGTTTACTGTGCGCAATCGCCCACGCCAGCGGGTAACCTAACAGCAGACAGAAGATCGTCGAAATAGCCGCCACCTGCAACGACTGAAAATAGGCCTCAATGTACAGGGGATCGTCGGTCAATTGCAGGAAATTGCCGAAATTCAGCGACAGTGTAAGCTGCCCGTCGTCCCACGACATGAGATCCGTATACGGCGGGATCGCGCGCGCCATTTCGGCCAGGCTGATTTTAAATACCGTCAAAAAGGGCAGCAAAAACAGCAAAATTAGCCAGATAAACGGCAGCGCGATAACCAATTTACGCCCGTGCGCGACCTTCACACGCGTGAGCCACTGGGCAAAGCCCGCCGGTTTCGCGGCGTGGGTTGGCGATTCTAAAGCACGCATTCGCCCTCCTTACACCGTCAGAACGACGCAGCTATCAGCATCCCAGCACAGACGCACTTCATCGCCCCAGGTGGGTAATCCTTTCCGGTAGCGATGTGCATTCTGTAGCTGGGCGCTGAGCATCTGCCCGCTTTTTAAGCGCACGTGATAAATCGACAAGTCGCCGAGATACGCAATATGTACCACTTCGCCCACGGCAAAGTTATAGCCATTCTCAGGCGGCGCGTCGCAAAGCATGATTTTTTCCGGACGCAGCGCAACGTATACCGGAACGTTATCCACCACCGACGCATCGGCATCGACTTTCAGGGGATGCACCAGCCCCGGAGCCTCAATCACCAGCCCATCCTCTTCGCGCGACTTCAGCAGCCCTTCAAAGACATTGACTGAGCCAATAAACTCCGCGCTGTAGCGGGTGGTCGGGTGCTCGTAAATCTCTTCCGGCTCACCAATCTGCACAAACTTACCGCGATTCATAATGGCAATGCGCCCGGCCATGGTCATCGCCTCTTCCTGGTCGTGCGTCACCATCACGCAGGTCGCGCCGACACGCTCCAGAATATCGACCACTTCCAGCTGCATCCGGTCGCGCAGTTTCTTATCCAGCGCGCCCATCGGCTCATCCAGCAGCAGCAGTTTTGGCCGCTTCGCCAGGCTTCTGGCAAGCGCTACGCGCTGACGCTGGCCGCCGGAAAGCTGATGCGGTTTCCGTTTGGCAAATTCCTGCATATGCACCAGCGCCAGCATTTCAGCAACTCGGGCGCTAATTTCCGCTTTTGGCAACTTGTCCTGCTTCAGGCCAAAAGCGATGTTCTGCTCCACGGTCATATGGGGAAACAGTGCGTAGGACTGAAACATCATGTTGATCGGACGCTGATAGGGCGGAACGTGCGCCAGGTCGACACCATCGAGCATAATTTGCCCGGTACTGGGCTGCTCAAAGCCCGCCAGCATCCGCAGCAGCGTTGATTTTCCGCAGCCGGATGCGCCAAGCAGCGCAAAAATTTCGCCTTTATAAATGGTAAGGCTGACGTCATCCACGGCATGCTGGCCGTCGTAAGATTTGGTCAGGTTACGGATCTCCAGCAGCGGGGTGAGCGCTTTACGGATTTTCGCCTGCGGGCGGGGGGTCGCGTCGTTCAATAGGGTGCTCTCCGGCAAAAAAAACACTCGTTATGGCCCGGTTGCCATACGAAAAACTGCGCGGCTAATCCGCCCGGTAGCGCGCCGGGCGGAGTGCGTCAGTTATTTACCGCTTTTTACTTTGGTCCACGCACGGGTACGCACGCGATCAATCTTTGGCTCCTGCACTTTCAGGGTGAAGAGTTTGGCAAAGACATCCGGCGGCGGATAAATACCCGGGTTATTGCGAATCGCCTCACTCACTAATGGGGTTGAGGCTTTATTGCCGTTGGCATAGAAGATATGGTCGCTGATATGCGCCACCACCTCGGGTTTCATCAGGTAGTTGAGGAACTGATAAGCTTCATCTTTGTTTTTCGCATCAGCAGGCATGGCAAAGACATCAAAGAACGCCATAGCCCCCTCCTTTGGAATGCTGAAGGAAACATTCACGCCGTTTTTCGCCTCTTTCGCGCGATTCGCCGCCTGCCATACATCACCCGCCCAACCGATAGCCACGCAGATGTCACCGTTCGCCAGGTCGTTGATATATTGTGAGGAGTGGAAGTAGCGCACGTTCGGGCGCAGCTTCAGTAGCAGCTCCGTTGCCGGGCCGGTGTAATCATCCGCTTTACTGCTGTTCGGGTCTTTACCCAGATAATTCAACACAGTGGCGAAGACTTCTTCCGGGGCATCAAGGAAGGAAACGCCGCAGCTTTTCAGCTTCTCCAGATTTTCAGGTTTGAAGATAAGATCCCAGCTTTTCACAGGCGCATCATCGCCGAGCACCGCTTTCACTTTATCAACGTTGTAGCCAATCCCGGTCGTTGCCCACATATAAGGCATGGCGTATTTATTATCGGGATCGTGTTTCGCCACCAGCTTTAGCACTTCCGGGTCGAGATTTTTCCAGTTTGGCAGTTTGCTTTTATCCAGCGGCTGGAACACGCCCGCTGTTAACTGGCGCTCCAGGAAGCTCGCCGAGGGCACGACAAGGTCAAACCCGGTGCTGCCCGCCATCAGTTTACCTTCCAGCACTTCGTTGGAATCGAAAACGTCATACACCACTTTTATGCCGGTCTCTTTTTCAAAATTCGCCACCGTATCCGGCGCGATATAATCAGACCAGTTATAGATATGCAGCGTCTTTTGCTCCGCAGCGAGCGCGCTTGCCGAGGTGGCCATCAGCACACCTGTCACCAGACCTGTTAACCATTTTTTACTGAAAGCGGCCATATCTCTTTTCCTTCTCAACGTCCGTTAACATTTGGACCAAATATACGCAGTCGGAGGTATGCAATAGTCATGCATATTTTTGTCGTACCGCATTGAAGAAGAAAAAGTTCCTCTCGCCGCAGTCTTCGCTCGCTTAACGGATGCAAAAACCTCGCCAAATCTGCGAAAGGTCTGGCTGCTGAGGGGGGATCATCCGGGCATCGCAAGAATAACTGTAGCCAGAGATAGAGGCTATAGCTCAGCGTTAAAAACGCCTTTTATCAATTTTTTATGCAAGATCACTCTATCTGATAGGCCAAAAGGGTCTTTCAGGTAGTGAATGAATCTTTAAAAATAGGTTAAATGCAAAATAAACGAACGTGATAGGCAGCCGCTCTGGCAGTGGCTGCGCTATTCCGGGGGAGGATCAGTGAAGAAAGTGGTATTGAATCTCTTCAGTTGGCTGTTCTTCCTCTTCTTCCGCTTTAAACAGCAGCTGCTGTGCGAAAGCCTCCAGAATCACCATCGACACCTGCTCTTCGCTTTGACGCATAAAAGCCACAAACTGCTCGTAAGCCACGCCAACAGAGGCAGATAAAGACTGGCAAACCACCAGTTTTGGCAGATTATCATCCTGTATGTCGATGAACGCCTTGACGGTCAGTGAACTGGCATTAATGGCAGAGAGATCCGCCGCTATCGCTAGCAGTGCGGTCGGCCGAATTTCCGCCAACGCAGAGAAGAGAATGGTGTTATCAATAAGGTCGATTTTGGCGTCAAACACGCCATCAAAATTCTGCATATGCGGCAGGTGCAACGCCTGACAGGTATCGCACTCATAGAAGCTGATGCCTGATTCGTCGAGCCACTGACGTAACGTATCCAGACTCGGGACGACGAGTGAATCCATATGACCTATGACCTCATGAGGGTTAAAACAGAACAAAACCGGGCAATGAGCCCGGCAGTCGATCGCTATAGCTTACGCAAAATTGCACGCGTATACCACGAAAGCCGAAAAAACAGTCTCAGCCGCCGATTTTCAGACAAAAACCAGGGTGTGCCTGACGTTCAATCCACTCGATCATTTTGCCTGCGATATCAATACCGGTGGTTTTTTCAATCCCTTCCAGCCCCGGCGAGGCATTCACTTCCATCACCAGCGGGCCACGCGTGGCGCGCAGAATATCCACGCCAGCGACATCCAGCCCCAACGTTTGCGCGGCCTGTACGGCGATTTCGCGCTCGCGCAGCGTAATTTCCGCCACCGTCGCCACGCCGCCGCGATGTAAGTTAGAGCGGAAATCACCCTCTTTCGCTCGCCGCTCAATCGCCGCTACCACGCGATCGCCGACCACCAGGCAGCGAATGTCACATCCCTTCGCCTCTTCAATATATTCCTGCACGAGGATATGCGCGTTTAAGCCGCGAAAGGCGTCAATCACGCTTTCCGCCGCCTGACGCGTCTCGGCAAGCACAACACCAATACCTTGTGTGCCTTCCACCAGCTTTACCACCAGCGGCGCGCCGCCCACCATATCGATTAAATCGCTGGTGT
The DNA here is from genome assembly GCF_003057695.2 of Pseudocitrobacter sp. RIT415. Taxonomy (NCBI): domain Bacteria; kingdom Pseudomonadati; phylum Pseudomonadota; class Gammaproteobacteria; order Enterobacterales; family Enterobacteriaceae; genus Pseudocitrobacter; species Pseudocitrobacter sp. RIT415. The sequence goes on from NZ_QBJC02000015.1 coordinate 73,073, forward strand.
CATCGGGCGAATGGGCGATACCGGTTACCGGCAGGTCGATGCCCTGCCGCGCCAGCAGTTGCAGCGATCGCAGCTTGTCGCGCGCGCGGGTAATGGCGACGGATTCATTAAGTGGATAGCTACCCAGCAGCTCAAACTGACGCAGCGCCGCCGTGCCATAAAAGGTGATCGCCGAGCCGATACGCGGGATCACCGCGTCATAATGCGGGAGCTTGCGACCTTTATAGTGGATGGACGACGCCGAAGGGCTGATGTTCATATAGCAGGAGAGCGGGTCAAGAATTTCGACGATATGACCACGGCGCATCGCCGCTTCACGCAGACGCTTACAGGAGTAGAGCGTTCCATCCCGGGACAAAATGGCAATTTTCACCCTTTACCTCGCTAAAAAACCTGAAAAAAGCCTGCGTATCATACACGCACCGCCGGAATAAAAATGGCGTCCGGCGGCCTTTTTTTCTATCTAATAATCAAAATTATTCGAATCGTCTCAAGGCGTGCAGCCAACGCAGAGACCATTCGAAAGATGAAGATTATTAGCGGGTCGCCCAGCCCTGCTTGTGCAGATAATCGAGAATAAACGGACGATTCTCTTTAATGATGGTGCGGCGAATGTGATCGCTCCAGGTATCACGACGATTATTGCTTCCGCGAGAGAGGTAATATTGCGCAAGCTGTTCATCATATTTCGCCAGTTCATCGGCATCCAGCGGCTGATAATGGTTTTCATGCACCACGATAGACGACGGCAGGCGCGGCTTAAGATCCGGGTTACTGTCCGGCCAGCCCAGGCACAGACCAAACAGCGGCAGCACGTGTTTAGGCAGCTTCAGCAGTTCGGTCACCGCCTCAATACTGTTGCGAATCCCGCCAATGTAAACGCCTCCGAGCCCGAGGGATTCTGCGGCGGTAAAGGCATTCTGCCCCATCAACGCCGTATCGACCACGCCCAGCAGCAGTTGCTCCGCAAGGCCAAGCTGCGCCTCCGGGCAAATTTGCAGATGGCGATTAAAATCGGCGCAGAAAACCCAGAACTCCGCCGCCTGCGCCACATGCTGCTGGCCGCCAGTCATTTCAACCAGTTGCGCGCGCATCGCTTTATCGGTGATGCGGATAATCGAACTGCACTGTAGAAAACTCGAACTGGATGCCGCCTGCGCGCTGGCGATAATCGCTGCACGTTGCTCGTCACTGATGGGCTTATCGGTAAACTGGCGAATAGAACGATGGCTGAGAAGCAGATCAATGGTCGGCGTCATCATGTTTTTCCTTATCTTGCTTAGGGGGCGTTTTGGCACTACGCCCCATCAATTGTGGTGCAACGGTCTGCGCCATGCCCCAAAACAGGGCAAAGGCGGCGGGGAGCATCAGGATTATCCCGGCGAAAATCATCACCGCCGCCGCCCCCTGGCTGGCGACCGGCTCAGGCAACGTGACATAGCCGTTGAGTGAGAGCCAGGCGGCCCCCAACAACACCATACCTATTGCTTCAAGAATCAAAACGCTTTTGGGTAACGACCCGAGCGAACGCATGCGTCCTCCGCTTAACCGTGCTGCTTTATCAGACCACAAGTCTATCTCACACGAAGCGATTGTTGCAGGGCAATTCGCCACACATAGCCAGAATGAATCGAAGCAACAGGCAGAACCTTCTTTCACGCCAGACGTAATAAGGTCATGATGAGCGCCTTATTTTAAGGTTGAGGAGAGAAACGATGTTCACCGTAATTTTTGGTCGCCCGGGGTGCCCGTACTGTGTGCGTGCAAAAGAACTGGCTGAGAAACTGACGCAAGAACGCGACGACTTCAACTATCGCTACGTTGATATCCACGCGGAAGGCATCAGCAAAGCCGATCTGGAAAAAACAGTGGGTAAGCCGGTTGAGACGGTGCCGCAGATTTTTGTCGATCAGCAACACATCGGCGGCTGCACGGATTTTGAAGCCTGGGCAAAAGAGACCCTCGGCCTGTACGCTTAATCCTTTTGATGCCCATCCAGCGGGTGGGCGTCGGCATCACGGTTTTTGAGCCGTAATAACGTGGTAACAAACAAGAAGCACAACGCCCCCAGCGCACACCAGAATACCGCACTAAACAGCCACGCCAGCTCCTGCCAGAACGAACGCTCAGAATAGAAAAACAGCCGCATCAGCACCATACATAAGGGTGCCGCCATAATCGCGCCGACCAGTGGCCGTAACACGCGACGTCCTGGCGAGATGAAGCTGGCGACCGCACCGGGAATCAAAAAGAACAATAATCCCAGTTCAGGTGCGCCAGACGCGCGAAATGCGCCCTTCATATGCAGCAGCAATGAAAAGAAAACCACGATAAAAAGCAGGAAACAGCAGATCACGCCGGTCCAGCCGCGTTCAGATCTCAAAGGATCCTCCTGAAAAATTCTCTATCAAACTCAACATTTCACCCATTGGGCGCCCAGTCAGATAAAGCATCTGGCCATCCGTGCCAAAACACTTAAGTACAAAAAGCGATTGTTGCTAGCCGAAGCGATAAGGAACGATTAAACTAACGGCTTCAATTTTTTGGTTATTTTGTAGGTACAGAACAGAGGCAACTACGCGGCTGTCTGAACCAAAACATTAGACTAAATAACCAACTCTTTCAACAAGTTACTGGTAAACAAGAAGTTAGTCTCCGTGAATATAAACGTCGCAGATTTGTTAAATGGGAATTACATCCTGTTATTATTCGTGGTGCTGGCACTTGGCCTTTGCCTGGGAAAATTACGTCTGGGTTCCGTTCAACTCGGTAATTCTATTGGCGTTTTAGTCGTCTCCCTGTTATTAGGCCAGCAGCATTTCAGTATTAACACGGAGGCGCTCAATCTCGGCTTTATGCTGTTTATTTTCTGCGTGGGCGTGGAAGCCGGGCCTAACTTTTTTTCAATTTTCTTTCGCGACGGCAAAAATTACCTGATGCTGGCGCTGGTGATGGTGGGCAGCGCCCTGCTGATTGCCCTGGGCCTCGGTAAGCTGTTCGGCTGGGACATCGGTCTGACGGCCGGTATGCTCGCAGGCTCGATGACCTCCACCCCGGTACTGGTTGGCGCGGGTGATACCCTCCGCCATTCGGGAATGGAACCGGGATTGTTAGCTATCGCTCAGGATCACTTAAGCCTCGGCTATGCCCTCACCTATTTGATTGGTCTGGTCAGCCTGATTGTCGGCGCGCGCTATCTGCCAAAACTGCAACATCAGGATCTGCAAACCAGCGCCCAGCAAATCGCCCGCGAACGTGGTCTGGATACGGACACCAATCGTAAAGTCTATCTGCCGGTTATCCGCGCCTATCGCGTCGGCCCGGAACTGGTGGCGTGGGCCGACGGTAAAAACCTGCGCGAGCTGGGCATCTATCGCCAGACCGGTTGCTACATTGAACGTATTCGCCGTAACGGCATTCTGGCGAACCCGGACGGCGACGCGGTGCTGCAGATGGGCGATGAGATTGCGCTGGTGGGATATCCGGACGCGCACGCCCGTCTCGACCCAAGCTTCCGCAACGGTAAAGAAGTGTTCGATCGTGATCTGCTCGACATGCGTATCGTCACCGAAGAAATCGTGGTCAAAAACCACAATGCGGTGGGCCGCCGCCTGGCACAGCTGAAACTCACCGACCACGGCTGTTTCCTTAACCGCGTCATTCGCAGCCAGATCGAAATGCCTATCGATGACAACGTGGTGCTCAACAAAGGTGATGTGCTTCAGGTCAGCGGTGACGCACGACGCGTGAAGACCGTCGCCGATCGTATCGGCTTCGTCTCTATTCACAGCCAGGTTACCGATCTGCTGGCCTTCTGCGCCTTCTTTATTGTCGGCCTGATGATCGGTATGATCACCTTCCAGTTCAGCAACTTTAGCTTTGGCGTGGGTAACGCGGCAGGTCTGCTGTTCGCGGGCATCATGCTCGGCTTCCTGCGTGCCAACCACCCGACCTTCGGTTACATCCCGCAGGGCGCGCTGAATATGGTGAAAGAGTTCGGCCTGATGGTCTTTATGGCAGGCGTCGGTTTAAGCGCGGGCAGCGGCATCGGCAACAGCCTCGGCGCGGTCGGCGGCCAGATGCTGGTCGCGGGGCTGATTGTCAGCCTGGTGCCGGTGGTGATTAGCTTCCTCTTTGGCGCGTACATTCTGCGCATGAACCGCGCGCTGCTCTTCGGCGCTATTATGGGCGCACGTACCTGTGCACCGGCTATGGAAATCATTAGCGACACTGCACGAAGCAACATTCCAGCGCTGGGCTACGCAGGCACCTACGCGATTGCTAACGTATTGTTAACATTGGCTGGTACACTGATTATCATTATTTGGCCTGGGCTAGGATAATTCTTAGTCTTAACGGTTTAGAAAAATTTTTAGGGATACAGAGAACTTTTCGCATAAGCGTCAGTCATAACTTATGCCACTGCTTTTCTTTGATGTCCCCATTTTGTGGAGCCCATCAACCCCGCCAGATTTGGTTCAAGGTTGATGGGTTTTTTGTTTTCTACAGCCCCTCACCCGCAATCCTCCCCACTGTTTCCCGTATCTGCCCCTTTGTTAGCGGCTGGCGGTCGGTGACAAAATGCAGTGTCATCCCTTCGATAAACGCATCCAGTGCGCGGGCGGTTGCCGGATCAAACCACTGCTCCAGCGTTTGCTGGCTGCGCTGCATCCAGTTTTGCATCACGCCTTTCAGCGCCGGGCGAGTCCCCGCGAAGGCGTACAGCTGATACATCAGCGTCATATTACGTGGCGTGGTGACTTCGCTGCTAAAGATAAGCTGAGTGATGGCATCACAGGCGGCTACAGGGTTTTCAACCGCACAAAAGAAGTCACGATACTCCTGAGACATCCGTTCGGTGAATACTGTGAACGCTTCCACCAGTAACGCTTCTATACCTTCAAAGTAATAGGTCATCGAGCCAAGCGGAACATCCGCGCAGCTGGCGATTTTGCGGTGCGTGACAGCGCTGATGCCATGAGCGGCAATGGTTTCCAGCGTGGCGTCAAGGATGCGCTCCCGGCGCTGCGGATCGTTGGGTCGACGGGCCATATTTCTCCTCGTTTGTTTGTGTACAAATGTACACAGCCTTGCTAGTGTTGTCGCATCATTTCGTCAACTTCGCTAAGGGATAACAACGTGACGCCCCGCAAAGCCCTTCAGTTGCGCATGTATGCGCTGTTTATGTTCTTCTTTTTACCGGGCTTGCTGATGGCCTCCTGGGCGACACGTACGCCTGCAATCCGCGATATTTTATCGGTATCAACGGCGGAGATGGGCATTGTGCTGTTCGGGCTATCGGTGGGCTCAATGAGCGGGATTCTTTGTTCGGCTCCGCTAGTGAAACGTTTTGGCACGCGCAAAGTTATTCGCACCACCATGTCATGCGCCGTCATCGGAATGCTGATTTTAAGCATCGCGCTCTGGTTCAGTTCAGCGTGGATTTTTGCCGCCGGGCTGGCGGTGTTTGGCGGCAGCTTTGGCGCGGCGGAAGTGGCTATTAACGTTGAAGGCGCCGCCGTAGAACAAGAGATGAAAAAAACCGTACTACCGATGATGCATGGTTTTTACAGTTTCGGCACGCTGGTGGGCGCGGGCGTTGGGATGGCGTTAACCGCCTTTGGTCTACCCGCTATGTGGCATATCGCCCTGGCGGCGCTGGTGGGCATTGCGCCTATCGCTATCGCCATTCGGGCGATCCCCGAAGGAACCGGTAAAAACGCCGCAGAAGGCACCGAACATAGTGAGAAAGGGGTACCTTTCTGGCGCGATATGCAACTGATGCTGATCGGCGTTGTGGTGCTGGCGATGGCATTTGCTGAAGGCTCAGCGAATGACTGGTTACCGCTGCTGATGGTTGACGGCCACGGGTTTAGCCCGAAGTCCGGTGCCTTGATTTACGCCGGTTTCACCCTGGGCATGACCATTGGCCGCTTTACCGGAGGCTGGTTCATTGACCGCTATAGCCGCGTGACGGTGGTGCGCGCCAGTGCGCTGATGGGCGCGCTGGGTATTGCGCTGATCATCTTTGTCGATGTTGATTGGGTGGCCGGTGTATCCGTTATTTTATGGGGGCTGGGCGCGTCGTTGGGCTTCCCGCTGACCATTTCCGCCGCCAGCGATACCGGCCCGGATGCGCCGACGCGCGTTAGCGTGGTCGCCACCACCGGTTACCTTGCTTTTCTCGTCGGGCCGCCGCTGCTGGGCTTCCTCGGCGAACATTATGGTCTGCGCAGCGCCATGCTCGCCGTACTGGCGCTGGTACTGATCGCCGCGCTGGTGGCGCGCGCGGTGGCGAAACCTGAACCCCACGTTGTGATGGAGAGTAATGGATGAGTATCAAACTGATTGCAGTCGACATGGATGGCACCTTCCTCAGCGATGCGAAAACCTATAATCGCGAGCGTTTCCTGGCTCAATATCAGCGCATGAAACAGCAAGGTATCCGCTTCGCGGTCGCCAGCGGTAACCAGTATTATCAGCTCATCTCCTTCTTCCCGGAGATTGCTGATGAAATCGCGTTTGTTGCCGAAAATGGTGGCTGGGTAGTGGATGCCGGAGAAGATATTTTCAACTGCAGTATTCCGAAGCCGCATTTTCAGGACGTGGTGCGTTATCTGCAAACCCGGACTGAACTGGAGATTATCGCCTGCGGGAAACAGAGCGCTTACACGCTAAAACGCTACGATCAGGCATTCAAAGATATTGCCATCCGCTACTATCATCGTCTGGAAGAAGTGGATAACTTCGACAACATTGACGATACCTTCCTCAAGTTTGGTCTTAACGTCCCGGATACTCTGGTTCCCGAGATGCAAAAACTGATTCATGAAGAAGTGGGCGATATGCTCACCGCCGTCACCACCGGACATGGCAGTATCGACCTCATCGTTCCAGGCGTTCATAAAGCGAACGGTCTGCGTCTGCTCCAGACACGTTGGGGTATTGATGACAGCGAAGTTCTCGCCTTCGGCGACAGTGGTAATGATATCGAAATGCTGCAACAGGCAGGCTATGGTTTTGCGATGGCGAATGCTTCTGATGTGGTGAAATCAGTCGCGAAATACCGCGCGCCGCATAATAACGAGGAAGGCGTGCTGGAGATTATTGAGAAAGCGCTAAACGGGGAAGCCCCGTTCGCCTGAATGACTGCCCGGCAGCGCTTGCCGGGCACACACATTATTGCGGTTGGTTACTGCTGCCGACCGTTTTATCTTTCAGGAAGAAGACAACCGCCACCAGCCACAGCACGCCATTTGCCAGGTTGAAGAGGCTAAACAGCCCATTCCCCCCTTGCAGGTACATGTGTTTGCTGACTTCGATGCCAACGGTAAAAATCAGCATCTGCAACATCCCCATCGCCGCCGAAACGGTGCCTTTACTCATCTCACTGGCAAACAGCGTCAGACGCACCAGGCCGGCATTCGCCACACCAATACCAAACGCGTAAACGCTCAATCCTGCCGTCATCCACAGATACGCGTGTGAAGACACAACCGTCGCAGCCGCAGCCAGCACTAAACCGGCCATTATTGGCCAACCGCCCATGATAATCAGCGAACGCACGGAACGCCGAGAGGTCAGGCGCGCCAGCGTCAGGTTACCGGCAATCAGCGCGCCGAAGATAGGTACCTGTAGCAGTCCATATTCATAGCTGCTTGCCTGCTCACCGCTGATAATAATCACTGGCGACTGGGCAATCCACGCCAGCAACGGCAGGCTAACAAACCCCGTCGCCAGCGCACCCGCCAGGAAACGTCCATTTTTGAGCACCAGCGCGTAATCTCGACCCAGCTCACCGAGAGAAAGCTTTTCACCAATACGCGTGGCGGTTTCCGGCATCGCACGGAACAAACCGCCAAAAGCGACAACCGAGAGCCCCGCGAACAGCACAAACATGCCTTCCCACGGCGCAACGTGCACCCAGGCCGCACCGACCAGTGGGCCAAGCAATGGCGCAATCAGCGCAACGTTCGCCATCAGTGCGGTAATTTTAATGCAGGTGGCTTCGTCGAAAGATTCCTGAATTGCCGCATAGCCTACCGCGCCGATAAAACACAGGCTGACCCCTTGCAGAAAACGCAGGAAAATAAACTGCTCAATATTCTGCACCAGCAGCGTGGCGAGACAGGTAACGATAAACCACACCACGCCGGTCAACATCACCGGACGGCGGCCAATACGGTCAGAAAGCGGCCCCAGCAGCCACTGTAAAAACATGCCGCCTGCCATATACGCCGTCATTGAGGTGGGAACCCACTCGTTGCCCGCGTTGAATTGTTCTACCACCGCCAGCATTCCCGGCTGAATCATATCGTTACCGATATAGGTGGAGAATTCGTACAGCACCAGACAGAGCGGAAAAAGCAGCGCCTGACGGCCCAGACGTTTGCCGGAAACAGAGGGATGACTCATGACCAAAACTAACTCAGTGTAAAAACGCGCAAGTTTAATCCACACATCGTAGTGACGATAGTAAATTATCGCCTGGATGTAATATTTCCGCACAATTTTACTCGTTTAAGGTTTGCTTAACGTTGAGCAGGTATAGTGTGCTGAATTCAACGAGTTAGCCTGATTAGCACGTGCATGTGAAAGCGGAATTAAGACTATCCCTCTTTACCGCTACGGTTAAGCTTTTTAAGGTATCGGTCATTAATCTGTCATAAAAGTCTGGATGTTATGCTGGAAACCCTGAACCACCAACTCTTCGCACTATTGAATGCCACACCCGCTTCGGCGCAGTGGTTAATCTCCCTGGCGACCTTTATCGCCCGTGACCTGATTTCAATCGTGCCCTTCCTGGCGGCTGCGCTCTGGCTATGGGGGCCGAAACAGCAGGTTTGCGCCCAGCGTCAGTTGGTGGTCAAAACCGCGCTGGCGATTGTCGTCGCCCTGACGCTTTCATGGGTGGTGGGCCATCTGTTCCCGCACGATCGTCCATTTGTCGACGGCGTGGGCTACAACTTCCTGCCGCATGCCGCAGACGACTCTTTCCCAAGCGATCACGGCACGGTGATTTTCACCTTCGCCCTCGCCTTCCTGTTCTGGCACCGTTTGTGGTCCGGCGCTGTGTTAATGGTTATCGCCGGTGCAATTGCCTGGTCACGCGTTTATCTTGGCGTGCACTGGCCTATCGATATGCTCGGTGGTTTCCTGAGCGGGCTTATCGGCTGCCTGACCTCACAGATGCTGTGGCACCACTTTGGTAGCCAGATTTATCAGCGCCTGCAATCCCTTTACCGCATGCTGTTCTCGCTGCCAATCCGCAAAGGTTGGGTGCGTGACTAAGCTGTCAGGCACAGGTAATATGACAGGCTGACTCCGGTGCCCTGCCGGAGCTGGCCCGGTAGAGGAAACATGGAAACACGACGCGACGAGCGGATTGGTCAACTCATTCAGGCATTAAAACGTAGCGATAAACTGCACCTTAAAGAAGCGGCGGCGCTATTGGGTGTCTCAGAAATGACGGTTCGCCGTGACCTGAATAGCCAGGGCGGGCCAGTGGTGCTGCTCGGCGGCTACATCGTCCTCGAACCGCGAAGTGCCTCGCATTATCTCTTAAGCGATCAAAAAACACGCCTGGTGGAGGAGAAGAAACGTGCGGCACAGCATGCTGCGCAGTTGCTTAAAGCCCACCAGATGGCCTTTTTCGACTGCGGGACAACAACGCCGTGGATCATCGATGCGATTGATAATGACCTGCCTTTTACCGGCGTTTGCTATTCACTGAACACCTTTCTGGCGTTGCAGGAAAAACCCAACTGCAAAGTGATCCTCTGCGGAGGGGAATTTCATGCCAGCAACGCCATCTTTAAACCGCTGAGCGAGCACGACACGCTCGCCCATCTTTGCCCGGATATCGCCTTCTATTCCGCGGCAGGCATCGATATGATTCAGGGCGCAACCTGCTTTAATCTTGAAGAGCTGCCGGTAAAACACTGGGCGATGCGTCAGGCTCGTTATCACGTACTTGTGGCGGATCACAGTAAATTTGGCAAGGTACGCCCGGCCAGAATGGGCGCGCTGGAAAAATTTGATGTGCTCGTCAGTGATGCAGCACCTGAGCGTCCATTGCAGGACTACTGCAAAAGCAAGAAGATTGAATTGCTGTGGTAAGTGTGAGAATTAACATCATACGAATAATTTCCGTATGATGTTAATCACTCTTCCTGCGACAAATATATATTTAGTCTATATATCCATCGTCCTTCATTTTGGTGTTTTCGCAATATTCTCGCCGACATAAACCGACAATCAATACGACGAAATCCAGTACGCCAGCGGTGATGGATATTTTAATAAACGTCCAGCCATTGAGCGGGACAAACCATAGCTGAATCAGCGCCAGACATGACCATGCCACCAGGATTATCAGACAGACAATGATGGTTGTTTTCATACTTCCCTTTCAAGAACAATGACATAGGCTTCGCGCATAAAAAACAGCAGCATACGGCGATAATCCTTTTCCATTGTCACGACCCGCCAGCCCTCTTTGGCATTTTTATTGAGAAAATCACTTAACTTAACAGGGTTGACTTTTGACCCGCCCAAGAGCAGGCTCCCCAGCATACCTTCCTTATAGATAACAGCTTTATATTCCTTCAAGAGGGTCTCTCTAATAAAAATAAATAATAGTTAGATATTTTCTTATTCACCAAAAATAAGAATATGCCAACGGTGCAGCCATACTATTATCGGGGGTCGTCAACGAGAGACAATTTAGGAAATCTTAATGATATATTAAGAAAATACGGGCAAAGAGTTGCGTCTGCTTTGTTCTTGCCGGATGCGGCATAAACGCCTTATCCGGCCTACAAGGTTTTGCACTCTTTTGTAGGCCTGATAAGCGTAGCGCATCAGGCAATTTCGCCCGTGGTGAATGGATTAAGAGAACCAGCCACCAAACCATTCATGGAATTTCATCAGCACGAAATCGAGCATCCGGTTAAAGAACCCGCCCTCTTCCACGGCTTCCATCACGATCAACGGACGCTGTTCGATGGTTTTATCATTCAGTTTAAAGTCGATAGTCCCGACAACCTGACCTTTCTTCAGCGGCGCGGTAAGTTGCGGCTGAGTCAGGGAGTAGCTGGCCTTCAGGTTTTTCAGTTGCCCTTTCGGTATGGTAATTGAGCCCGCTTCGCCTGCGCCCAGTTTCGCTTCGCTGGTATTACCAAACCAGACGCGCTGCGTCACAAAGGTGGCGTCTGGCTTAATTGGCGTCACCGTTTCAAAGAAGCGGAAGCCCCAGGTCAGCAGTTTCTCTGATTCACCAAAACGGATGCGGTCTGTTTTGGTGCCGAGTACCACGGAGATCAGGCGCATTTCACCCTGGCTGGCGGACGCTACGAGGTTATAGCCAGCACCGGCGGTGGTACCGGTTTTCACGCCATCGACGTTCAGGCTTGAGCTCCATAACAGACGGTTACGGTTTGGCTGGCGAATGTTATTAAAGGTGAATTCTTTCTCTTTGTGGATCGCGTACTCTTCGGGCACATCGTGGATCATGGCTTTAGTCAGCAAGGCCATATCGCGCGCAGTACTGAACTGCCCCGGCGCATCAAGGCCGTGGACGGTTTTAAAGGTGGTATTGGTCAGGCCAATCTTCTGCGCGTAGCCGTTCATCAGGCTCACGAAAGAGTCCTGGCTGCCCGCGACGTAATCCGCAATAGCGATACTGGCGTCGTTACCGGACTGGATAATCACCCCTTTATTCAGGTTCTCAACGGAAACCTGCTCGCCCGGTTTGAGGAACATGACGGAAGAGCCGCGCAGCACCGGGTTACCGGTCGCCCACGCATCTTTCCCGATAGTCACCATGTCGGTCGGCTTAATTTTGCCCGCTTTCAGCGCCTGTCCGACGACGTAGCTGGTCATAATTTTGGTCAGGCTGGCCGGGTCCAGTTTTTCGTCCGCATTCCCTTCGGTTAACACTTTACCGCTGGAGTAATCCATCAGGATCCACGCGCGTGCGTCAATCGACGGCGCATCAGGAAGTTGTTCCGCCGCCTGCACAGCAGGTGCGACAAGAAGTAAAAGAGCAGAGCCCGTCACCAGGCCACGAAGGGAAAAAGCATCACGCGTCATAAAAGCCACCCAAGTATCCATTCCAAAAAAACACGCCACTACCGTAACCGTGCTGCACCAGGCGGTGAGTAATAACGTATAAACTCTCTTAAAGAAACAGTGAGTTGGTAAAGTTTTTTAAGTTTACGCAAGATCCTCTGGATGTGCGAAAAACCTGAACAATTTTTTGATCGAGATTGCCTAAAGACTAAGATTGAATCACCATGCAAAAACGTACTGATACGAAACACTGGAGTGGTTATGATTACGCTGTGGGGCAGAAATAACTCAACGAACGTGAAAAAAGTCCGCTGGACGCTGGAAGAGCTGGAATTACCTTATCAGCAGATTATGGCGGGCATGGAGTTTGGTGTGAATCACGATGCCGAATTCCTTGCACTTAATCCCAATGGGCTGGTGCCGCTGCTAAAGGACGACGAAGCCGGTATCGTGCTGTGGGAATCCAACACCATCGTGCGTTATCTGGTGGCCCAGTACGGCCAGGGGCGCTTGTGGCAGGAGTCACCTGCTAAGCGCGCACTGGGCGAGAAGTGGATGGACTGGGCCAATGACACTTTAGCCGCCACTCACCGCCTGATCCTGATGGGGCTGGTCAGAACGCCGCCGGAAAAACGCGATCACGCAGCGATTGATAAAGCCATTGCCCAGTGCGAACCCCTGCTGGCGATTCTTGATGCCGAACTGGCGAAACAACGTTGGTTATCGGGCGAGGAATTTGGCCCTGGCGATATTGCCGTCGCGCCGTTCGTCTACAACCTGCTGGAAACGGTGAAAACCTGGCAACCGCATCCGCATCTCGCGCGCTGGTATCAGCAGCTTGCGGAGCGCCCTGCCTTCCAGAGCGTAGTGATGATCCCCGTTTCCTGATGTTCCTCAGGTACGCTGGCTGCTGCCGCGTACCTGCAATTTCCCGACCAGCCGCACGTGCGTCGCAACATCATCGCCATCGCATAAATACGCCACCGCCATTCGGCCCAGCTCACTGTAGGCTAACTGCACGCTGGTAAGCATGGGCGTCAGCTGATGCGCAATCCGTTGATCGTCATAACCGCACACCAGAATGTCTTCCGGCACCTTAATATTGAGCGTCGCCAGCGCCTGATAACAGCCGAGCGTCATCCAGTCGCTGGCGCAAAAGATGGCCTGCGGCGGCTGCGGTAATTTCATTAATTCCAGCGTGGCGTTAAAGGTCGCATTCAACGACCAGTCTGTCGGCTTAATTAACGCGTTATCAATCGTGATACCCGCCTGCTCAAGCGTCTGGCGATAACCCTCAAGACGCAGGACGCTGGCATCCATCCACTCATCCCCCGTAATGTGCGCGATACGCGTTACCCCCTGATCCAGCAGGTGACTCACGATCTGGCAAGCATTCGCGCGATCGTCTGGCAGGAACGTGGGCAATAAAGGCCGCGCGGGATCGTACTGATTCAGCAGTACAACCGGCACATTCAGCAAAGGTTCAAAAGGCGAAAAATCGAATGCGCGTGTGGTTGGACTCGCCAGAATTACCCCGGCACAATTTCGACCAGCCAGTTGCTGGATAATCTGCCGCGCCATCTCAAAATCATCGCCATAGTCGTAAACGGTCAGCAGCGTGTCACGCTGCCAGGCCGTGCTGCTGGCTTCACTCAGCGCGTCAATAAAGGGGTCGTAACCGTCCATTCCGCATAACAGTAATGCAATCTCTTCCTGCCCTTCCTGGCGGTGCGACACGGCGATTTTCTTATAGCCCAGCTTCTGCGCTGCAATCACGACGCGCTCGCGCGTATCTTCGCTCAAACGCACTGCCCGGCTATTGTTTAATACCAGTGACACGGTGGCCTGTGAAACCCCCGCTTCTCTGGCAATATCGCTCATGGTTATCTTATTTTTCTTTTGCATTTCGGCTCCTTATCGCTGCCGACTATAGCACAAAACTTCTACGCCTTTTTTGTGAACAACCCGGCAAATTACCAGGATTTTTATTGCCCAGACCACGAGGGTAATAAATATTAGCTAATATTATTACTAATGGAGAATACTCATGCAATCTCAGTGGAGTAAGTCACAGGCGCAGGAGTGGTACAACGAGCATGGATGGGCCTGTGGATTTAACTATTTACCGCGTACCGCAGTCAACTGGACGGAAATGTGGCAGGCCGAAACCTTCGACGCCCATACTATCGATCAAGAGCTGGAATGGGCGCATAACTATGGCTACAACGCTCTGCGCACCAACCTGCCGTTTATTGTCTGGGAAGACGATCGTGATGGGCTGCTGGCGCGTATCGATACGTTCCTGGCGATAGCCGCAAAACATCATATTCAGGTCATGCTGACCCTGATGGATGACTGTGGTTTCTCCGGCGACGAACCTTATCTTGGCCCGCAAAAAGATCCCGTACCTAATCTGCACAACAGCCAGGCGGCAGCCAGCCCGGGACGTGCTATTGTCATGAGCCCAAGCCTGTGGCCGCGCGTCGAAGCCTACGTGCGCGACGTCTTAACCCGCTTTAAAAATGACGAACGTGTGGCTATCTGGGATCTCTACAATGAACCCGGCAACCGTGGCGTGTTTGTCGGCCCCGGCGAATCATCAGATATAGACGACGCCCTGGAGGAATTTGCATTAACACTGATGGTCTCAGCGTTTAGTTGGGCACACGATGTTCGTCCAAGCCAGCCGCTTACTGTTGGTGCGTGGCATGTTGAACATGACGATTATGCGACTTTTGAACATCCCATTGATGCCACTGCGCTCGCACTGTCAGATATCGTCAGTTATCACAACTACAACACCGTCGCATGCCAGCTTGAAATTCTCGACAAACTGTCTCAGCGTGGACGTCCTGTGCTCTGCACCGAGTGGCTCGCTCGCCATCTTGATTGCAATTTGACAGAACAGCTTCCCCTCTTCAGCGCATTCGATACTGGATGTTATCACTGGGGGTTGGTGGAAGGCAGAACACAAACCTGGATCCCCTGGCCCGTAGTACAGCGTTCACAGCCAGACTGGCAATCACGTTGGTATCACGATGTGCTTCACGCCGACGGCAAACCGTGGTGTGAACAAGAAATGAAGATGGTGAAAGCGCTATCCACTTACCATCAACAGCGCAGAGATCGCCGCTGATCCTTTTACACGGAGGGTTATTCAATGAAAAAATCATTACTCCTGATGCTGGCCTGCTGCGGTTTCATCGCCATGCCCATTCTTGCGCACAGCGCCGAACAGGTTGAACTACGCTTTGCCTGGTGGGGCGGCAAAGCCCGTAACCAGGCCACCATGAAAGCGCTGGAAGCTTTCCAGGCAAAATATCCAAACATCAAGGTGAAAGCCGAATATACCGGCTGGGACGGTTTTTACCCGCGCCTCACCACTCAGATGAACAGTAATACCGAAGCCGACGTTATCCAGACCAACTGGAACTGGCTGACGCTGCTGTCGAAGAAAGGTGATGGTTTTTACGATCTCAATAAACTGAGTCAACCTTTAGGTCTGGATCAATATCCGCCTGAAGCGCTGGCAACCACCACCGTGAATGGCAAAATCAACGCCATTCCTATCTCCTCTAACGTCATGCTGTTCTTCTACAATGCCGCCACCTGGAAAAAAGCAGGCGTTGAGTTTCCAAAAACCTGGGATGAACTGCTGGCGACCGGCCCGGTATTTAAAGAGAAACTGGGCGATAACTATTACCCGCTGATTCTCTCCGAGCAGGATGCCTTGTTGATGCTGCGTTCTTATATGTATCAGAAGAACCAGAAAGAGATGATCGACGAGAAAACGAAGAAGATCGCCTGGTCACATGAAGAACTGGTCGAGGCGTTAACCTTCTATCGCAAGCTGGCGGATAACCACGTCATTCCGGACACCAAAGCGATGGCCTCGTTTGGTAAAGGCGTGAATTATGAAATGAAACCGTGGATCAACGGCGAATGGGGCGGCGTTTATAACTGGAACGTGCTCTACACCGCCGAATCGCAAAACCTGAAGAATCCGTCAGACCTGGTGATGGGCCCCTATCCAATGCATAAAGACGCAAAAGACGCCGGGCAGTTTAGGAAAACCGCACTGATGTACTCCATCAGCCGCAACACCAGGCATCCGCAGGAGGCCGCGCAATTACTGCATTTCCTGATGAGCGAATCTGAGGGTGTGCTTCCGGTTGGCCTTGAACGCGGCGCGCCGCTGAGCCGGGACGGTGAAAAAATCCTCCGCGACGCGGGTATTCTGAAAGATGAAGATCCGGTGATCGCGGGTCTGATTCAATCGACGTCAATGCCAAACAAATCAACGGCCTCGCCCTACCTGGAAGATCCGCAATTTGGCGCGCTGTTCACCGCCGCCCGCGAAAGCATCGACCACGGTAAAGCCTCCATCGACGAAGCCGCAACCACCTTCGAAGAGCAGGCAAACCGTATTTTACGTCGGATTATGCGTTAATTTTTAGGGCTAACCTTCAACAATTCGCCGTCGGACTCATCGGTTAAGACATACAGATAACCGTCGGGCCCGACGCGTACATCGCGGATACGCTGTTTGCGATCGCCGAGGATTCTCGACTCTTCCGTCACCTTATCGCCCTCCACCTGCATCACAATGACCGATTCATCCTTCAACGCGCCGATAAACAGTTTGTGTTGCCACTGTGGAAAGGTTTTCGCATCGTAAAATGCCATACCACTCAACGCCGGGGATTTTTTCCACACATAAAGCGGTGGCTCGGTGCCAGGCGCGGTTTCCCCTTTCGCTTCGGGGATCGGCAGCCCGCTGTAGTTAATGCCGTGCGTCGCCAGCGGCCAGCCATAGTTTTTGCCCGCTTGCGGAATGTTGATTTCATCACCGCCGCGCGGGCCGTGCTCGTTCAGCCACAATGTACCGCTCCAGGGATTCATTGCCATCCCCTGCGGGTTACGAATACCGTAAGACCAGATTTCCGGGCGAACGCCTGATTTATTTACCCACGGGTTATCTCCCGGCACCTTACCGTCATCGGTCAGGCGTACGACTTTGCCCTGAAGTTTATCGAGATCCTGCGCGGTGCTGCGCTGGTTGTTTTCACCGAGTCCAATATAGAGATGACCTTTGCCATCAAACACCAGTCTGCCGCCAAAGTGGTTACCGGTAGAGAGCTTCGGCATCTGCCGGAACACCACGCTGAAATCACTCAGCGTTTGGTTATCGTCACTTAATGTCCCATAACCGACCGCTGTTCCGGCTTTACCGTCATCGCCCGCTTCCGCAAAGCTCAGCCACACACGGCGCGACTTCGCAAAATCCGGGGCCAGCGCGACATCCAGCAAACCACCCTGCCCGTTTGCCCATACCTTTGGCACGCCCGAAATGGGCGCTGAGAGCCCTTTACCTTGTTGCCAGTGACGCAGTTCGCCGCTACGAAGGGTAATCAGCATCCCGCGATCATCCGGCAAAAAAGCCAACGCCCAGGGATGATCGAGCCTATCCTGCAACACCTGAACGTTGACCTCCGCCGATTGAGCGGAAGCGACATACAGCAGAGAACTTAAGGTAAGGGTAAGAAAAGTACGACGCATAGCCCACTCCGGTAACCGCCATTGTTTGGCTTAAGGGTAGTCAACGTCATTGATAATGCGGGGGATTTTACAAAACCTTTAACAGGGGGAGTTAACTCCCCCTGAGGTCAGGCGTGCAAAGTGTCGATGTGGGCATTCATACTATAAATGCTTTCACTCAACGTCGTCAGACAGCGTTCGAGCGATGCCACGTTAACGGCGATGGAGGTCGGGCAGTCATGGTGCCCGGTCATCAAACACACAGCCGCAGAAGCGATTGCTTCGCCTGCCTGCCGCAAAGCGTCCCTTTCTTTCGGCGTTGCGGACTGTATCAGCTGTGGCGCATTACGACGTAATTCACCACATAAATCAAACAAATTAGTACGCAGATGCTCGTTATCGCTGACCGACATATATCCCTTCGCTTTTCTGAGTTGCAGATAAGCGTCGAGATCGATGCGCGCATTGATGATTTTATTCATCATGTTGCGTTTCAGCGTCATTCCACTCATGCGATTTCCTCCCTCCTCATCCATTTGGCACATTTATTATAAGGTCATTTTTTGTACAGAATGATGCGTGAGGTCAATAATTCAACAACTGAAACGAACCAGAAACACTTTTTCTACACTGGCAGAAATCCCCGGCCTCCGGCCCGAAAAATGGTGAATAACGTATCTGGCTGTCGTG
Source organism: Pseudocitrobacter sp. RIT415 (assembly GCF_003057695.2). Classification (NCBI taxonomy): domain Bacteria; kingdom Pseudomonadati; phylum Pseudomonadota; class Gammaproteobacteria; order Enterobacterales; family Enterobacteriaceae; genus Pseudocitrobacter; species Pseudocitrobacter sp. RIT415. The sequence goes on from NZ_QBJC02000015.1 coordinate 91,373, forward strand.
GCGCGCCGTATGTATAATCTCCCGATTCCGAGCAATGAATAGTATATAAAATGAGCAAAATTGGTTTTGTATCGTTGGGCTGCCCGAAAAACCTGGTGGACTCCGAACGTATTTTAACGGAGCTGCGTACAGAAGGTTACGACGTGGTCCCGAGCTACGATGATGCCGATATGGTTATCGTCAACACCTGCGGATTTATCGACAGCGCCGTCCAGGAATCCCTGGAAGCGATTGGCGAAGCCTTAAAAGAAAACGGCAAGGTGATTGTCACCGGCTGCCTGGGTGCCAAAGAAGATCAGATTCGCGAAGTACACCCAAAAGTGCTGGAAATTACCGGCCCGCATAGCTACGAGCAGGTGCTGGAACACGTCCATCACTATGCGCCGAAGCCGCAGCACAACCCGTTTACCAGCCTGGTGCCGGAACAGGGTGTGAAGCTGACGCCGCGTCATTACGCCTATTTAAAAATTTCCGAAGGCTGCAACCACCGCTGCACCTTCTGCATCATTCCGTCCATGCGTGGCGACCTCGACAGCCGCCCGATTGGCGATGTGCTCTCTGAAGCAAAACGTCTGGCCGACGCAGGCGTAAAAGAGCTGCTGGTTATCTCGCAGGATACCTCCGCTTATGGCGTCGACGTAAAACACCGCACCGGTTTCCATAACGGTTCCCCGGTTAAAACCAGCATGGTCAGCCTGTGTGAAGAACTGGCAAAACTGGGCGTCTGGGTGCGTCTGCACTACGTCTATCCGTATCCGCATGTCGATGACGTTATTCCGCTGATGGCGGAAGGCAAAATTCTGCCGTATCTCGACATCCCGATGCAGCATGCCAGCCCGCGTATTCTGAAACTGATGAAACGCCCAGGCTCCGTTGACCGCCAGCTGGCACGCATCAAACAGTGGCGTGAAATTTGCCCGGATCTCACCCTGCGCTCGACCTTTATTGTCGGCTTCCCGGGCGAAACGGAAGAAGATTTCCAGATGCTGCTCGATTTCCTGAAAGAAGCGCGTCTCGATCGCGTCGGTTGTTTCCAGTACAGCCCGGTTGAAGGCGCCAGCGCCAACGATCTGCCGGATCAGGTACCGGACGACGTGAAAGAAGATCGCTGGAACCGCTTCATGCAGCTGCAACAGCAGATCTCCGCCGAGCGCTTGCAGGAGAAAGTGGGCCGCGAAGTGATGGTCATCATCGATGAAGTGGATGAAGAAGGCGCGATTGGCCGCAGCATGGCCGATGCCCCGGAAATCGACGGCGCGGTGTATCTGAATGGCGAAACCAACGTCAAGCCGGGCGACATTATCCGCGTGAAGGTGGATAACGCCGACGAGTATGACCTGTGGGGCAGCCGGGTTTAAAAACTCGCGTTTAAAACTGAGCGGCGTTAACTCTGAATGAGTAAGCATGAGGAAGGAATCTCAGCGCCGCATTAACCTCTTCCATCAGTTGACTCCTCTCCCTCGCAAACCCACACTTTCTCACCCAAACTTAAGTCAAAGGCATGGTCTGCGCAGGCATTGTGCATTAAACTGCGCGCTGCAAAAACTGAGTAGATAAACGATTAATCAGGCGGTAATGGCGATGAACGGAACAATCACAACGTGGTTTCAAGATAAAGGTTTTGGATTTATCAAAGACGAGAACGGCGACAATCGCTATTTTCATGTGATTAAGGTCGCCAATCCTGATCTTATCAAGAAAGATGCAGCTGTAACCTTTGAGCCCACGACTAACAACAAAGGGCTCTCGGCGTATGCGGTAAAAGTGCTGCCAGAAAGCAAATATATCTACATTGCGGGCGAGCGTCTGAAACTTACCTCAATTAAATCTTACGTGGTGTTCAGCGAAGATGTGCCTGCCGATACGCGTATCGATAAAGAGAACGCGGTACTTTCAGTCGGCGTGCTGATGAACAGTATTCGCCCCAAAAGTGAGGCCAAACCGGGCGCGACGCGCACGCTGAAAAAACTGGCGATCACTACCTTCCAGGGGACAACGCATATCTTCTCGGAAGATGAAATTGATATCGATGCCACGGTGAAAATGCTCAAGGTTTAAGCCTGACATTCTCCCCCTGACACTCTTAACGGACTGACAAGCAAGATGACAAAACTTACCTTACAAGAGCAGATGCTCAAAGCGGGCTTAGTGACCAGCAAAAAAATGGCCAAAGTCCAGAGAACAGCGAAGAAATCACGCGTGCAGGCACGCGAGGCGCGCGAAGCGGTTGAAGAAAACAAAAAAGCGCAGCTTGAGCGCGATAAGCAACTGAGCGAGCAGCAAAAACAGGCCGTATTATCGAAAGAGCTGAAAGCGCAGGTTAAACAGCTGATTGAGATGAATCGCATCACCATCAGCAAAGGCAATATCGATTTTAACTTTACCGACAATAACCTCATCAAAAAAGTGGTGGTCGATAAAGTGACCCAAACTCAGCTGATTAATGGCCGCCTGGCGATTGCCCGTTTGCTGGTCGATGCGAATGGCGAGGCACAATACGCTATTATCCCGGCAAGCGTGGCAGATAAAATCGCCCAGCGTGATGCGGACAGCATTGTACTAAACAGTGCATTAAGTCAGGAAGAGCAGGACGAAGACGATCCGTACGCTGATTTTAAAGTGCCGGATGATTTGATGTGGTGATGGCGCAGTGAATGAAAGCCCTTTCGGGCTTTCATACGAAAATATCACGAATTCAATATATTGCAGAAACCTTGTAGGCCTGATAAGCGTAGCGCATCAGGCACTCAGTCCCCGAATCAGAATGAACGGTGGAAGTTAACCAGCGGTAACACCGGCACCGTGGCGTTCATCGCAACGTTAATCACACCAATCTGCAAACCTTCCAGGTGTTTAGTGGCGTTAATCAGGCCAAACTGGAAGTTGGTGGTATCGGCATAGTTAAAGGCACCAAAGTCGCTGGAGCTGCTGCCAGACGTTACGTTGATCGCCCCGATGTTTGAACCGGTAACATTTTCAGAGGTTACGTTCACCGCCCCCATGTTCAGGCCCTCAACGCTCCCACCGTTGAAGTTAACCGCGCCCAGGTTCATACCGGTGACATTATTCGCCACGTTGAAACCGCCCAGGTTGAAACCGGTCATGTCGTTCGTGCGGTTAAACGCCGCCATATTAAAACCGGTGGTGTTTTCAGACCAGTTGAATGCAGAAATATTGGCACCCACCGTCTCTTTTGATTTGTTAAATGGGGCAACGTTCAGACCGGTCATATTTTCGGAAACGTTGACGACCGCCACGTTCATGCCTTTAATATCACCTTCACTCCAGTTCGCAATAGCGCCAACGTTCAGACCCTCAACGTTACGGCTATGGTTAGCAACGGTAACGTTAGCACCGGTAATATCTTTCTCAATCCAGTTGAACGGGCTAACGTTGAAGCCTTTCATGTCACCGCCAATATAGTTACCAATGCCCGCCACGTTCATGCCACGCATCGTACCTTCGGTGTAGTTACCCAGACCGGCAACATTCAAACCGTACATCCGGCCTTTGTTATAATTGCCCAGACCCGCAACGTTCATACCATTAATATCGCCGGTACCATTCAGATTACCGACAGCAGTGGCCGCGCCAATATTCAGGCCATTAAGTTCGTCTGCTGCGCTGTAAATACCGAGGCTGGCACCGTTCATGACGCCAACCTGGTTTGCCAGGCTGATGTTCAGGCCGTTGTCTTCACCACCGTGCCAGTTGAACAGGCCAATCGCCGCCCCGTTGACGCCGTTACGCACGTGGGAACCGGCTGCCGCACCAAGCTGGAAACCATTAACCTGGTCCATTTCTGTATAGCCAAGAATCGGGAGATCAAAACCGTTTACCGTGCCGGTATCGCTGTAAAACAGGGAGCTCTGGAAGCCGTTGACTTCCTTATCGGTAGAGAGATTTTTTACCGAGGCTAATTGTACCGGCGTAGCAAAGCTCGCCGCGGAAAACATTGCGCATGAAATGAATAGAGCGAGTGTTGAACGTTTCATTTTGTACTTCCTTTTTTCAACGTAAAAGCCGCTTAGCGACATCATAATTCAGATAATACTTAGTCTTGATATAATGGTGGCTTAGCGAGACGAGGAAATATTTGCGAAACGTGCTTAAAAATAGGCAATTAATGCTCTATTACTTGTAACAACATATTAATAAAAAATACAATTTATATATCTGGAAATTCGTATATTCAGGCATTCTTCGCAAAAGATGCGAATTAAAATCAAAACAACAAAAACTTTAATATATATCAATTGTGGAACAGTCCTGTATTGAGCGCGCTGCGGGTGAATATACGCATTCAAATAATAACCTGGCGCGCCTCATTCCGGGTGGTAATTATCACGAAGGAATAATATTCCCCCCTCTGTTTGCGTGTTTCATGCAACGCTAAAACACGCAAACAGACAATTACCCTTTAATTTTCGGATCCAACGCATCACGCAGCCCGTCGCCCAGCAGGTTAAACGCCAGTACCGTCAGGAATATCGCGATTGCCGGGAAGAGCGCGACGTGCGGCGACATCACCATATCCGCGCGCGCTTCATTGAGCATGGCGCCCCACTCCGGCGTGGGGGGTTGTGCGCCCAGGCCGAGGAAAGAGAGGCTGGCCGCGGAGATAATCGACACCCCGATACGCATGGTGAAATAGACCACTATCGACGACACAGTTCCAGGCAAAATATGGTGAAAAATAATCGTGATATCGTTCGCGCCAATGCTGCGGGCCGACTCAACGAAGGTTTGCTGCTTGAGCACCAGCGTATTCCCGCGCACCAGGCGTGCGAATGCCGGCACCGAGAAAATCGCGACCGCGATAATCACGTTGGTCATACCGCTGCCCATCACCGCCACCACGGCAATCGCCAGCAGGATCCCGGGAAAGGCAAATAACACATCGCAGATGCGCATGATGATGCGATCCCACCAACCTTCATAGTATCCCGCCAGCAACCCCAGCACCGTGCCGATCGCTGCCCCAATCAGCACGGCAAAGACGCCCGCGGCCAGTGAGATTTGCGCGCCCACCAGCACGCGGCTAAAAATGTCGCGGCCCAGCGAATCGACACCAAACCAATGTATTAATGACGGCCCCTCATTAAGACGGTCATAGTCGAAATAGTTTTCCGCATCGAATGGTGCAATCCACGGCGCGACCAGCGCCACAGCAATCAGCAGCAGAATGAATATCCCCGCCGCCATCGCCACCGGTTGATGACGGAATCGACGCCAGAACTCGCGCCACGGCGTGCGCGGTTGCGTACTGTGAATCGTCGGCAGCGCATTGAGAGCGGCCTGGCGTCGCCAGTTAAGTAGTCGCACTTATTTATACCTGATAGCCGGGTTAATGGCGGCGTAGAGCACATCCACCACTAAGTTGATAAGAATAAACTCCAGCGAAAAGAGCAGCACTTCCGCCTGAATCACCGGATAATCGCGCATCTCCACCGAATCGACCAGTAAACGGCCCAGCCCCGGCCAGTTGAACACTTTCTCCACCACAATCGAGCCGCCCAGCAGAAAGCCAAACTGTAAGCCCATCATGGTGACAACCGGGATCATCGCGTTGCGCAGACCGTGCTTGAGCACCACCAGGCGCTCGCTGACACCTTTTGCCCGCGCGGTACGCATATAGTCTTCGTTGAGCACATCGACAAACGACGCGCGAGTGAAGCGCGCCATCACCGCAGCCACCGCCGCGCCCAGCGTCAGCGACGGCAAAATGTAGTGCTTCCAGCTATCCGCGCCCACCGTGGGCAGCCAGCCGAGTTCAACGGAGAAAACCTGCATCAGCAGCATGCCCAGTGCAAACGCCGGGAAGGAAATACCGGTAACGGCAATTGCCATGCCGAGCCTGTCTGGCCAGCGATTACGCCAGACAGCGGCGACAATCCCCATCGCCATACCGAAAATCACCGCCCAAACCATGCTGGCAAGCGTCAGCCACAGGGTTGGCATAAAGCGGCTGGCGATCTCTTCCGAAACCGGGCGACGCGAGACCATCGACAGGCCGAAATCTCCCTGAATCGCATTGGTAATATAGTGCCAGAACTGCACATATAGCGGCTGATCGAGCCCCAGTTGCTGACGCACCAGCGCGATCACTTCTGCGTCAGCCTCCGGCCCGGCAATCAGGCGCGCCGGATCGCCCGGCAGCATATGGACAAACAGAAACACCAGCACCGCCACAATCAGCAGCGTCGGGATAAGCCCCAGCAGGCGTTTAATAACATAGTTGAGCATGACTCTCCTTGTGTTCAGCCCCCGCGCAGGGGGCAGAACCTTACTTCAGATCCGCCTCGTCGAAGCTAAAACCGGTATCCGGCATGATATAGAAGCCCGTCAGTTTTTTGCTGTGTGCGGAAACCAGTTTCTCAACCACCAGCGGCACCCATGGCGACTCTTTCCAGAGTGTATCCTGCGCGGCTTTATAGAGGCTGGCTTTCTGTTTACTGTCAGTGGTTTTCAGCGCATCCGTCAGGTCTTTATCCACCTGCGGGTTGCTGTAAAACGCGGTGTTAAACAGGGTTGGCGGCCAGTTCTGCGAGGCAAACAGCGGCGACAGCGCCCAGTCCGCTTCGCCCGTTGAAGCAGACCAGCCGGTATAGAACATGCGCACACCGCTCTCTTTCTGCCCTTTACCCTCAACTTCCGCCGCTCGCTGCCCGGCATCCATCGCCGTCACCTGCGCTTTAATGCCCACCTGCGCCAGCTGCTGCTGAGTAAACTGCAACACTTTCTGCGCGGTGCTGTGATTATGCGATGACCACAGCGTGGTGCTGAAGCCGTTCGGGTAGCCCGCTTCTTTCAAGAGTTCGCGCGCTTTCGCCGGGTCGTACTTCCACGCCGGGTAACTTTGCGCATAGGCAATCGACGGCGGGACGATGCCCGTCGCCGGCGTGGCATAACCGGCAAATGCGACCTTCACCAGCGCCTGGCGGTTGATGGCGTAGTTAATCGCTTCCCTTACTTTCGGGTTGTCGAACGGCTTTTGCGTCACGTTCATGCTGATATAACGCTGCATGATTGATGGGCTGGCGACCAGTTCCAGGTTGGTATTTTTCTCGAGCAACGGTGCTTGCTCATAAGGGATCGGGAAGGCAAACTGCGCTTCTCCCGTTTGCAGCATCGCCGCACGGGTATTGTTATCGACAACCGGACGCCAGGTGATGGTATCCAGCTTCGGCAGCCCTTTTTGCCAGTAACCGTCAAACTTCTTCACCTTCACAAAATCGGTCTGATTCCAGGTTTCGAGGGTATACGGCCCGGTTCCCACCGGATGGAAGCCGATTTCATTGCCATATTTTTTCAGCGCCGCCGGGGAGATCATCGCCGTCGCCGGGTGAGCCAGAATATTGATAAACGCCGAGAACGGCTGTTTCAGGGTGATTTTGACGGTGTTGGCATCCACCGCCTCGGTTTTAGCGATATTTTTATACAGGTTATAACGCTTGAGATGATTTTCCGGATTGCTGGCGCGGTCGAGGTTGGCCTTCACCGCTTCGGCGTTGAAATCGGTGCCGTCCTGGAATTTCACACCTTCACGTAGCCTGATCGTATAGTTCAGCCCATCGTCAGAAACCGTGTAGCTCTCCGCCAGCACGTTCTGCAATTTCATCTCTTTATCAAGGCCAAACAGCCCCTGATAGAACGACTTCGCCACCGCCTGCGACAGGGTGTCGTTGGCGTCATACGGGTCGAGCGTGGTGAAGTTCGAGCCGACCGCCACCACCACATCTTTGGCGGCAAACGCCGGGGACGCCGCCAGCGCGGAGGCCACGCCCAGCGCCAGAAGCCATTTACCTGATACGCGTTGTCTCATGTTGTTCTCCTGAAGTACCCTGCCTGTCATTATTATTCTCGCGAGAGCGCATTTGCCATCGGTTCGCGGGCCACGTAATGCCCCGGTGAAACCTGCTGCAACGGGACGCTCACCACCGCTTCTCCCCGCTTATAAATATTGCCCGGCAGTTCGTCAGAGAGCAGCACGCGCTGCGGCCGACGATGCGTGGGATCGGCTACCGGTACGGCATCCAGTAATTTGCGGGTGTAAGGGTGTTGCGGGTTTTCAAAGACGGCGCGCCGGGGGCCAATTTCAACTATTCGCCCACGGTACATCACCGCCACGCGGTGGCTGATGCGCTCCACCACCGCCATATCGTGTGAAATAAACAGAAACGCAATGCCCATCTCCCGCTGTAAGGAAAGCAGAAGATTAATAATTTGCGCGCGAATCGACACATCCAGTGCCGATACCGATTCATCGGCAATCACCACTTTCGGCTCCAGCGCCAGTGCGCGGGCAATGCAGATGCGCTGACGCTGGCCGCCGGAAAACTCATGCGGATAACGCCAGGCGTGCTCCGGCTGCAAGCCCACGCGCTCCAGCAGCCAGGCCACGCGCTGCTGCGCGGCCTCGCCTTCCAGCTTCTTGTGGATACGCAGCGGCTCCATAATCGAGTAACCCACCGTATGGCGCGGGTCGAGCGACGCGTAAGGATCCTGAAAGATAAACTGAATATCGCGGCGCAGGGGTTGAAGCTGATGCGCCGAGAGCGTATCAATACGCGCGCCGTTAAAGGTGATGGTGCCGCTCTGCGCCTCGACCAGACGCAGTAGTGCGCGCCCGGTGGTCGATTTTCCACAGCCCGATTCCCCCACCAGCGCCAGCGTTTCGCCGGGCCAGAGATCAAAGCTGACATCTTCCACGGCGTGAACTTCGCGCGTCACGCGATTCAACCAGCCGCTGCGTATATCGAAACGCGCAACCAGATTGCGCACCTGAAGCACGGGCTCGCCGGCAACCACGGTATTTTGTTCTTCAATGGCAGACGCGGGCGAATCAAATTCCGGGAAGTGGCGCGGGAGATCGCTGCCGCGCATTTCGCCAAGCGTCGGTACCGCCGCCAGCAGTTTGCGGGTGTATGGATGTTGAGGATCGCGGAAAATCGTCTCGACGCTGCCCGTCTCGACCGCTTCGCCCTGATACATCACCAGCACGCGATCGGCAATTTCCGCCACCACGCCCATATCGTGGGTAATGAAAATCACGCCCATCGACATCTCTTTTTGCAGCACGTCGATAAGCTGTAAGATTTGCGCCTGAATAGTGACATCCAGCGCCGTTGTGGGTTCATCGGCAATCAGCACCGCCGGGCGACAGGAGAGCGCCATCGCGATCATCACCCGCTGACGCATACCGCCGGAAAGCTGATGCGGATAACGCGCCAGCATCGCCTGCGCTTCAGGAATGCGCACGCGCTCCAGCATTTTCTTCGCTTCCGTCAGCGCCTCTTCGCGGCCCATTCCCTGATGCAGACGAATAGATTCCGCAATTTGCTCGCCGATGGTAAATACCGGGTTCAGCGAGGTCATCGGCTCCTGAAAAATCATCGCGATATCCGCACCGCGAACTTTGCGCATCTGCGTGGACGACTGCTCTGTTATCTCGATGACGTCGCGGCTGCGGCGGCGCAGCAGCATCTGTTTACTGCGCACGCGGGCGTTTTCCAGCTCCAGCAGGCGCATCAGCGCCAATGCGGTCACGGATTTCCCGGATCCCGATTCGCCGACGATCGCCAGCGTCTCGCCCCGTTTAAGGTTAAAGCTGAGCTGGCGAACGGCCTGCTGTTGGCCGAAGGTCACGCAGAGATCCTGAACGCTCAGGACATTCTGTGCATCGAGGTGTTCAGCGTGCGGCAAGCAATGCCTCCTTATTCCCGATAAATGCCGATGGTTGGCGTGTCGCCCGCATAGGCCCAGGCGCGATACATTCCTTCGCTGTTAAACGGCAGCGCCACGTTGCCTTCGCTGTCGATGGCAATCAGGCCGCCGCTACCCCCCAATGCGGGCAATTTTTCCATCACCACGCGTTCGCAGGCTTCGTGCAGGCTCAGGTGACCATACTCCATCAGCGCCGCGATATCGTAAGCCGCCAGCGCACGGATAAACACTTCCCCCGTGCCGGTACACGAGACCGCGACGTTGGCGTTATTCGCGTAGCATCCTGCGCCAACCAGTGGGCTATCGCCGACGCGACCTGGCAGCTTGTTGGTCATGCCGCCCGTGGAGGTCGCCGCCGCCAGATTGCCGTGCTTGTCCAGCGCCACCGCGCCAACGGTGCCCATTTTGGTGCGTTCGTCGAGCGGTGCATCATGATCAAGACGAATCGAACGCTGAGATTTTGCTTCCTGAAGTTGCTGGAAGCGATCGGGCGTCGAGAAGATGTTGTTATTGACCAACTCAATACCCTGCTGCTGTGCAAAGGTTTCAGCGCCATCGCCAATCAACAACACGTGCGGGCTGTTTTCCAGCACCTGCCGCGCCGCCAGCACCGGGTTACGCAGATGTTTTACCCCTGCTACCGCACCCGCGTTCAGCGAATAACCGTCCATCACGCAGGCGTCCAGTTCATGGGTTTCATCGGCGGTAAACACCGAGCCAATACCGGCGTTGAACAGCGGGCACTCTTCCAGCAGGCGCACCGCTTCGGTAACAACGTCGAGCGCGCTCGCGCCCTCCTCCAGCCTGTGCTGCGCCTGTTCAACAATCGTAGAAAGCGCCTCAACATACTCCAGTTCCTTCTGTGCCGAGAGCTGCGTGCGGGAGATTGCCCCCGCCCCGCCATGAATCGCAATCACTGCTTTTCCCATGGATTCTTCATTGCCTATCATTAAATAACTTTATCTATAAATATCATTATCGTGGCGTCAAACCTATTCGATTTTTGAATAAAGATACGCCTCTGGTGGAATACAGCGGGCGGCGCTTTTCTGCCATAATGGGCGGATTCGATGTTTTCCCAGGAGTTTACCCATGGATTTTACCGCCGGCCTGATCCCGCTTGATGATGCGCTGAGCCAGATGCTCGGAAGAATCACCCCGCTTAATACTTCAGAATCTGTTCCGCTTGTTCAGGCGTTTGGTCGTATCACGGCGCGCGATGTGGTTTCGCCGCTGGATGTCCCCGGTTTTGATAACTCGGCGATGGACGGTTACGCCGTACGCCTGAGCGATATCGCCACCGACGCACCGCTGATGGTCGCGGGGAAAGCCTTTGCCGGTCAGCCGTATCACGGCGAATGGCCTGCCGGAAGCTGTATCCGCATTATGACCGGTGCGCCGGTTCCCGCGGGCTGCGACGCGGTCGTGATGCAGGAAGAAACCGAACACACTGACGCCGGCGTGCGCTTTATTGCCCCGGTAAAAGCGGGCCAGAACATCCGCCGTCGCGGGGAAGATATCGCCAACGGCGCGGTGGTTTTCCCGGCCGGTACACGCCTGACGGTCGCTGAACTGCCGGTGCTGGCCTCACTGGGCATTCCTGAGGTTGAGGTGGTGCGCAAGATCCGCGTGGCGCTGTTCTCCACCGGTGACGAGCTGCAACTGCCTGGGCAGCCGCTGGGTGACGGTCAGATTTACGATACCAACCGCCTGGCGGTGCATCTGATGCTGGAACAACTGGGCTGTGAGGTGATTAACCTTGGCATTATTCGCGATGACCCGGAACAGCTGCGCCAGACGTTTATTAAAGCGGATAGCGAAGCCGATGTGGTTATCAGCTCCGGCGGCGTCTCCGTTGGCGAAGCGGACTACACCAAAACCATTCTTGATGAACTGGGCGAAATCGGCTTCTGGAAGCTGGCGATTAAACCGGGCAAACCGTTCGCGTTTGGCAAACTGAGCGACAGCTGGTTCTGCGGCCTGCCGGGTAACCCGGTCTCTGCGGCGCTCACCTTCTACCAACTGGTGCAGCCGCTGCTGGCGAAACTGAGCGGTTCCACCGGCGCCACACAAGCGCCGCGGCTGCGCGTGCGTGCCGCCTCGCGCCTGAAAAAATCGCCGGGCCGCCTCGATTTTCAGCGCGGCATTTTGCAGCGAGACGCTAACGGCGAACTGACCGTCAGCACCACCGGCCATCAGGGCTCGCATATTTTCAGTTCCTTCAGCCAGGGCAACTGCTTTATCGTGCTGGAACGCGAACGCGGTCACGTAGAAGCAGGTGAATGGGTTGAAGTGGAACCGTTTAATCATCTGCTGGGAGGCCTGTGATGGCAGCGGAACTCAGCGATGCGGAGATGATGCGCTACAACCGGCAAATCATTCTGCGCGGCTTTGATTTCGACGGGCAGGAACGGCTGAAAGAAGCGAAAGTGCTGGTCGTCGGCCTCGGCGGGCTGGGCTGCGCGGCGACGCAGTATCTGGCTGCCGCCGGTATCGGGCAATTAACGCTGGTTGATTTCGACACCGTGGCGCTCTCCAACCTTCAGCGCCAGACGCTGCACAGCGACGCCACCATTGGTCAGCCAAAGGTCGATTCAGCGCGTGATGCGCTGGCGCGGATAAACCCGCATACGCATCTGGTGACGCATAACGCGATCCTCGACGACGACGCGCTGTGGGCGTTGATCGCACAGCACGATCTGGTGCTCGATTGCACCGACAATGTCGCGGTGCGCAATCAGCTTAATGCCGGCTGCTTCCGCCATAAAACACCGCTGGTTTCCGGTGCCGCCATTCGTATGGAGGGGCAAATCAGCGTCTTCACCTGGCAGGACGGCGAACCGTGTTACCGTTGCCTGAGCCGCCTGTTCGGCGAAAATGCCCTGACCTGTGTAGAAGCGGGCGTGATGTCGCCGCTGATTGGCGTGATTGGCTCCTTACAGGCGATGGAAGCGATTAAAGTGCTCGCCCACTACGGTACGCCTGCCGCCGGGAAAATTGTGATGTATGACGCGATGACCTGTCAATTCCGCGAAATGAAGCTGATGCGCCATCCGGGGTGTGAGGTTTGCGGGTAACAGGGTGCGATCTGTTTGCCGGGTGGCGGCTACGCCTTACCCGGCCTACAAAGCGCAGCGCCATCAGGCATTTACACCGCACATACGCTTATAGTGAAGTACGACCAAACGCCGTTTGCCAGTCCTGCTCGAATTTCGCCACCGCAGCGTCCACCGCCGGGTAGCTAATTAGCTGCTGCGCGACATCAAGCGGCAATGTAATCGATTTACAACCCGCCAACAGGCAATCCAGCGCCTGACGCGGCGTCTTGAAGCTTGCGGCCAGCACGTTGGCACGCGGCGCATGTAGCGTCAGCAGTTCCTGTAACTCACAGACGGTCTGAATACCGTTGCCGCCCTGCGCGTCAACGCGGTTCACGTAAGGCGCAACGTACTCCGCCCCCGCCAGCGCCGACAACAAGCCTTGCGCTGCGCCGTAAACCGCGGTGCCGAGCGTGGGAATACCTTCCTCTTTCAACATCTTGATGGCCGCCAGACCTTCTGCCGTAACCGGAATTTTCACCACCAGATCGGGAATAATCGCGCGCAGGGTGTGGGCATCCTTCACCATTCCATCAGCGGTGGTCGCCATCACCTGCGCAAACAGACGGCCTTTCCCGCCCATCGCTTCGTACAGTTCCGGCAGTAAAACGTCGAGACGTTTCTTTCCTGCGGCAACGATGCTTGGGTTGGTGGTCACGCCCGCCAGTGGGAAAATCCGCGCCAGTTTTTTTACTGCCGCTACATCAGATGTGTCGAGATAGAGTTCCATCGCCGTTCCTTAAACCGTGAGATTGAGCATGCTTTAACACTACCACGGGCAAACCTCACGTTTGCTTGATTTGCGTCAAAATAACTTTCATTCGAAAGTATTTAAATCTTTATACGAAAGATGAGGGCAACCTATGATTTTTAATATTCAGCGCTATTCCACCCATGATGGCCCGGGCATCCGCACCGTAGTGTTTCTTAAAGGCTGCTCGCTCGGTTGTCGCTGGTGCCAGAACCCGGAAAGCCGATCCCGCGAGCAGGATCTGCTGTTCGATCCGCGTCTGTGCCTTGAAGGATGCGATCTTTGTCATCAGGCGGCGCCTGAGGTGATTGAACGCGCGCTGAATGGCTTGATTATCCACCGTGAGAAGCTTAACCAAACGCATCTCGCCGCACTAAGCGATTGTTGCCCCACTCAGGCGCTTACCGTCTGCGGTGAGGAGAAAAGCGTCGATGAGATTATGGCAACCGTCCTGCGCGATAAACCCTTTTACGATCGCAGCGGCGGCGGGCTGACGCTCTCCGGCGGCGAGCCGTTTATGAACCCAGAACTGGCGCTGGCGCTGCTGAAAAACGCTCACCAACAAGGCATTCATACGGCGGTCGAAACCTGCCTGCACGTGCCGTGGCGCTATCTGGAACCTGCGCTGCCCTACATCGATCTCTTTCTGGCTGACCTGAAACATGTTGACGACGCGCGTTTCAAAACCTGGACCGATGGCTCCGCCAAACGCGTGCTCGATAATCTGCAACGTATTGCCGTGGCAGGTAAAAAAATGACCATTCGCGTGCCGCTGATTCAAGGGTTTAACGCGGATGTAGATTCCATCAAAGCCATTACCGAATTTGCTGCCGACAAACTGGGCGCGCAGGAGATTCACTTTTTGCCGTATCACACGCTGGGCATCAATAAATATTCGCTGCTTGGCCAACCCTACAATGCCCCCGACAAGCCGCTCGATGACCCGGCATTGCTGGATTTTGCCCAGCAGTATGCCCGCGAAAAAGGCTTAACGGCGACCCTACGAGGATAAACTGATGACCACTCTGACGCTCGACAAATTAACCGACCGCATCAAAGCGCATAAATCCGCGCTGGTAAACATCGTCAAGCCGCCGGTATGTACCGAACGCGCCCGTCACTACACCGAAGCCTACCAACAGCATCTGGATAAACCCATTCCGGTTCGCCGCGCGCTGGCGCTGGCACATCATCTGGCAGAGCGCACTATCTGGATCAAACACGACGAGCTGATCATCGGTAACCAGGCAAGCGAAGTACGCGCTGCACCTATCTTCCCGGAATATACCGTGAGCTGGATTGAGAAAGAGATTGACGATCTGGCGGATCGCCCGGGTGCTGGTTTCGCGGTGAGCGAAGAGAACAAACGCGTGCTGCACGAAGTGTGCCCATGGTGGCGCGGCCAGACCGTGCAGGATCGCTGCTACGGTATGTTTACCGATGAGCAAAAAGCACTGCTGGCCACGGGAATTATCAAAGCCGAAGGCAATATGACCTCTGGCGACGCGCACCTGGCGGTGAACTTCCCGCTGCTGCTGGAAAAAGGCCTCGACGGTATGCGTGCCAAAGTGGCCGAGCGCCGCACGCGCATTAACCTGACCGTGCTGGACGATCTGCACGGCGAGCAGTTCCTGAAAGCGATTGATATTGTTCTTGAAGCCGTCAGCCTGCACATCGTGCGTTTTGCTGAACTGGCACGCAAAATGGCGTCTGAAGAGACGCGCGAGAGCCGTCGCGACGAACTGCTGGCGATGGCGGAAAACTGCGACATCATCGCCCACCAGCCACCGAAAACCTTCTGGCAGGCGCTGCAACTGTGCTATTTCATTCAGCTGATTCTGCAAATTGAGTCCAACGGGCACTCGGTTTCCTTCGCCCGGATGGACCAGTATCTCTATCCGTATTATCGCCGCGACGTCGAACTGGAACAGACGCTGGACCGCGAGCACGCCATTGAGCTGCTGCACAGCTGCTGGCTGAAACTGCTGGAAGTGAACAAAATTCGTTCCGGCTCGCACTCCAAAGCCTCTGCCGGTAGCCCGCTGTATCAGAACGTGACCATCGGTGGGCAGAAACTGGTGAATGGTGAAGCGCAGGATGCGGTCAACCCGCTCTCTTACGCCATTCTCGAATCCTGCGGACGCCTGCGTTCCACTCAGCCGAACCTGAGCGTGCGTTACCACGCGGGCATGAGCAACGATTTCCTTGATGCCTGCGTACAGGTGATTCGCTGCGGCTTCGGTATGCCGGCATTTAACAACGATGAAATCGTTATTCCGGAATTTATTAAACTCGGCGTCGAAAAGGAGGATGCTTACGACTATGCGGCTATCGGCTGCATCGAAACCGCCGTCGGCGGGAAATGGGGCTATCGCTGCACCGGCATGAGTTTTATCAACTTCGCCCGCGTGATGCTGGCGGCAATGGAAGGTGGCCGCGACGCCACCAGCCAGCAGGTATTCCATGCACAGGAAAAAGCGCTTTCTGCGGGTAACTTCAATAACTTCGATGAAGTGATGGAAGCCTGGGATACACAAATTCGCTACTACACGCGTAAGTCGATCGAAATTGAGTACGTCGTCGATACGATGCTGGAAGAGAACGTCCACGATATTCTCTGCTCGGCGCTGGTTGATGACTGTATCGAGCGCGCGAAAAGCATCAAGCAAGGCGGCGCAAAATATGACTGGGTTTCCGGGCTTCAGGTCGGTATCGCAAACCTCGGCAACAGCCTGGCAGCCGTGAAAAAACTGGTCTTCGATCAGGGGCTGATTGGCCAGCAGGAACTGGCGAAAGCGCTGGCGGAAGATTACGAGGGGCTGACGCATGAACAGCTTCGTCAACGCCTGATCAACGGCGCACCGAAGTACGGCAACGACGACGATAGCGTTGATACCTTGCTGGCACGCGCTTACCAGACCTATATCGACGAACTGAAGCAGTATCATAACCCGCGCTACGGCCGTGGCCCGATTGGCGGTAACTACTACGCCGGCACATCGTCTATCTCGGCCAACGTGCCGTTTGGTGCCCAAACCATGGCAACGCCGGATGGCCGTAAAGCCAAAACCCCGCTGGCGGAAGGCGCAAGCCCGGCATCGGGTACTGACCATCTGGGGCCAACCGCCGTGATTAGCTCCGTAGGCAAGCTGCCGACCGCCGCAATACTTGGCGGTGTGCTGCTAAACCAGAAGCTGAACCCGGCGACGCTGGATAACGACAGCGATAAGCAAAAACTGATGATGCTGCTACGTACCTTCTTTGAGGTGCACAAAGGCTGGCATATTCAGTACAACATCGTCTCCCGCGACACGCTGCTGGAAGCGAAAAAACATCCGGATCAATATCGCGACCTGGTGGTGCGCGTGGCAGGTTACTCGGCGTTCTTCACCGCTCTGTCGCCGGATGCGCAGGACGATATCATCGCGCGTACGGAGCATACGCTGTAAGCCCTTCCCGGGTTGGCGTAAACGCCTTATCCGGCCTACAAATCATGGCACAAGTCATGTAGGCCTGATAAGCGCAGCGCATCAGGCAATATTTCAAGCCGGGGAAACCCGGCTTTTTTACGTCTTACAGTGCCGTTTTCCGAGTCGCTTCGCAGGATAATCACGCCAAAAACACACAACATTTCGCGAGTGCTACAGTCCGCCTATCTTAAACAACCGGCACGGATAGCCATGAAAACCAAATTTCCCGCCACGCCCCATGATGCGATTTTCAAAACGTTTTTGCGCCACGGTGAAACCGCGCGCGACTTTCTTGAAGCGCATCTCCCCCCCTTTTTACGCCCGCACTGCAACCTCGATACACTTAAGCTTGAGCCCGAAAGTTTTCTCGACGAAAAACTGAGATCCCGCTACTCCGATGTACTCTACTCCCTACAAACCGGGAACGGCGCCGGCTATATTTACGTCATCATCGAGCATCAAAGCTCGCCGGACGATCATATGGCTTTTCGCCTGATGCGCTACGCCATCGCGGCGATGCAACGTCATCTGGATATCGGCCATAAAACCATTCCACTTGTCATTCCGATTCTGTTTTATCACGGCGTGGAAAGCCCTTATCCCCATTCAATGGACTGGATTGACGAATTTGACGATCCCGACCTGGCCCGCCAGGTTTTCTACAATGCTTTCCCGCTGGTGGATATCACCGTCACGCCGGATGACGACATCATGCAGCACCGTCGAATGGCGCTGCTCGAGCTGCTACAAAAACATATTCGTCAGCGCGACCTCTCAGGTTTGCTTGAGCAACTGGTGACCCTTTTACTGTTGGGATACACTACGGAAACGCAGTTAAAAGCGTTAGTGAGCTATATGTTCGTAGAAGGCAACACCGAGAACTGTAGCGCATTGCTGGAGAAACTGGCGCAGCGCGCGCCAAAGCACAGGGAGACTCTGATGACTATTGCGGAACAGTTACATCAAAAGGGGCGCGAAGAAGGTTTATCAGAAGGCCAGCGTATCGCCGCGCAACGCATCGCACAAACGTTGCTCAAAGAAGGCCTTGATCGTGAAAAAGTCAGCGCGATAACCGGCGTGGCGGTGGAGGAATTGCAACAGCAAGCACATTAACCCACGCCCTCATACTTTCATATGAAATAAATTTGTGGTTTCGGTCACATTGTAATTAGAATGTTTCTGGTCGCAGTTACATCAGGAGCACTGAGTATGACCGTTAAAGTTATCGTCACCGATATGGACGGAACTTTTCTTAATGACGCCAAAAAGTACGATCGTGACCGTTTTCTGGCGCAGTTTGAACAGCTTCAACAGCGTGGCATTGAGTTCGTCGTTGCCAGCGGTAATCAGTATTACCAGCTCATCACCTTCTTTCCGGAAATCCAGAACCGCATCTCCTTCGTCGCTGAAAACGGCGCGCTGGTGTATGAGCACGGTCAACAGCTTTTCCACGGTGAACTGACCCATCATGAATCGCAAATAGTGATTGGCGAGCTACTGAAGGATAAAACGCTCAACTTTGTGGCCTGCGGTCTGGACAGCGCGTATGTCAGCGAAAACGCGCCCGATGAGTTTGTGGCGCTGATGTCAAAGCACTACTACCGCCTGAAGCGCGTCGCCAGCTACGCGGATATCGACGATAAGCTGTTTAAATTCTCGCTCAATTTGCCCGATGAACAGATTCCTCTGCTGATTGATAAACTGCGTGTCTCTCTCGATGGCGTGATGAAACCGGTCACCAGCGGCTTTGGTTTTATCGATTTAATCATTCCCGGCCTGCACAAAGCCAACGGCATCAGTCGTCTGCTTAAGCGCTGGGATATCTCACCGCAGGCGTGCGTGGCGATTGGCGACAGCGGCAACGATGCCGAAATGCTGAAGCTGGTGAAATACGCGTTTGCGATGGAAAATGCTGCCGAGAGTATTAAATCGATTGCCGATTATCAAACGGATGATAACAACCATCACGGCGCGTTAAATGTTATTCAGGCCGTGCTGGACAAAACTGGCCCCTTCCGGGCGTAAGCCTGCCCCCCCGTATATTGCCGGATGCGGCTTTGCCTTATCCGGCTTACCGATCTCTGCCGAATCAGCCAGCAACATTTTAAACTTGCATTAACTTATTTTTAACTTAAAGTATCACATGTAATAATTTTTACTTTCGAATGAAAGATTGCGAGGTTGATATGGCTCTTACCTTTACCCACGACACGCTGCCTGCCGATCCAAAATTAGCAATTCGCCAGATGAAGGCCGCACTGCGTGCACAACTCGGCGATGTACAGCAGGTTTTCGATAAGCTGGCGGCGAAAATTGAAGCGCGTGTCACCGAAATTGAAGCTCGAAAAACAAAGGGCCTGCCGGTGTGGCCAGAGCTCCCTTACGCTGACATTGCTTCCGGTGCCATCAGCGAGGCAACGCGTGACGAGATCAAACGTCGCGGTTGTACGGTGATCAAAGGTCATTTCCCGCGTGAGCAGGCGCTGGCGTGGGATCGCGCCATGCTGGATTATCTGGATGCCAACCACTTTGATGATGTCTACAAAGGCCCTGGCGACAGCTTCTTTGGCTCGCTGGAGGCATCGCGCCCTGAGATCTACCCTATCTACTGGTCGCAGGCGCAAATGCAGGCCCGCCAGAGCGACAACATGGCCGCTGTACAGTCGTTTCTGAACCGTCTGTGGCAGGTTGAGAGTGACGGCAAACCGTGGTTTAACCCGGACGTCAGCGTGATTTATCCAGATCGTATTCGCCGCCGCCCGCCGGGCACCACCTCGAAAGGGCTTGGCGCACATACGGATTCCGGCGCGCTGGAACGCTGGCTGCTGCCCGCCTATCAACAGGTGTTTGCCAATGTGTTTAATGGCAGGATTGATGAATACGATCCCTGGAACGCGGCGCACCGTACCGAGGTGGAGGAATACACCGTCGATAACACCACCAAATGCTCCGTCTTCCGCACCTTCCAGGGCTGGGTCGCGCTCTCGGATATGATTGCGGATCAAGGCCTGCTCCACGTGGTGCCGATCCCGGAAGCGATGGCTTACGTTCTGTTGCGTCCGCTGCTCGATGATGTGCCAGAAGATGAACTGTGCGGCGTCGCGCCAGGCAAAGTATTGCCGATTTCCGAAAAGTGGCATCCGTTGCTTATCAAGGCGCTGACCTCAATTCCGGCAGTGGAAGCCGGTGATTCCGTATGGTGGCACTGCGACGTGATTCACGCCGTCGCGCCGGTGGAAAATCAGCAAGGCTGGGGCAACGTGATGTATATCCCTGCCGCGCCAATGTGTGAGAAAAACCTCGCCTACGCGCACAAAGTGCGGGCTGCGCTGGAGAAAGGCGCATCGCCGGGCGACTTTCCGCGCGAGGACTACGAGGTTGACTGGGAAGGCCGCTTTACGCTTAACGACCTGAATCTTCATGGCAGACGCGCGCTCGGTATGGAAGAGTGATTGTCATAAAGCCCTTCACGTTCGACGGCGGTGTGCCCTTTGCCGGGGCGCACTCGCCGCACCGATTCCCGCACAGCTAATCGCCCATGCAGGAGTAGCGAACCAACCGGCGCATCCGGGCGAATCAGCCGTTGTTGCAGCATCTGCACCGCTTCACTGCCCAGCTCGTCACGGGGAACATGTACTGCGGTCAGCGGAACATCCTCGATAGCCGCAAGATTAAAGCCATCAATGCTCATCACCGAGATATCCTGTGGCACACGCAGACCGCGCAGACGCAGCGCGTTTATGGCACCCGCCGCCATAAAATCACTTCCCACCAAAAACGCCGTCGGCAGGTTTTGCCCTTTATGCGCATCCAGCCACTCACTCACGCGTTCTTCCGTGGCTTTGGCACTGAAACTGTTGATATTCAGCAGATCTTTATCGTGCTGGAAGCGCAAATTATGCTGGGCCCAGGACTCACGGATGCCCGCCAACCGCTGTTCCATGGTGTAACGGCGCAGGCACATAATATTCAACACTTCCCGATGCCCCATTTCAAACAAATAGCGGGCCGCAAAGGCACCAATCATGCGGTGATCCGGGGAGATCGCCGGCAAACGCATACGTTCATCGCGGCAGTTGATGAGCACGCAAGGCTTACCCAGATCAGCCGCTAAATCATGGATATGCGGATCGTCGATACCCAACAGGACGGCCGCCTGCGTTTCCGCTTCGTTCATCCTTGAAAGAAACAGCGTTGGGTCACTGTCATTTTCTTCCAGCGGACAGTAACGCAGACGTACCTCGTGCGGAGCAAGCGCTTTGTTGATGCTCTGGATCACGCGGTAGTAGAAGACATCTGAACGTTCGTCGAAAGCGCGTGGGGGTGCAAAGATCATCAGGCTGTTAAGCAACAAACGCCCCGCGGCCATTCCGTCCATCACCCCTAATTCGCGCGCCGCTTTCAATACCTGTTCACGCGCGCGCGGGCTGGTGTTGGCTTTGCCCGCCAGCACGCGCGAAACGGTGCTGGCAGAGAGCCCGGTGCGCCGGGCAATTTCAGCGATTTTCAGCTTCTTTTCCATTTTGTGATCCGATTCAAATTCACGAATGAAAGAATTTTCATTAGGCAAACACCCTATGTCATAAGGCCTAAAGCAGGCATTGATAATGTATCTCAGCCATTCATGAAAAAACGTGCACAAAACCCGCTTTCCCTGCCTTTTTGTAACTCTTAGTCTGAATTGGTAGAACAACTTCCATACAAGAATAGCGGAAGTATCTTACAGCAAATAATAAAGATATCAGAAGGTTAATGAGATTGGTGTGACAACTCTCCACGGAGTTGCCTCACCTTACCCTACAAAATTCTGTGGAGATCCCCATGAGTCAGGGCATCAATAATGATATGACCGTCAGCAAAACCCGCCGGGTGGTGAAGAACCTGCGCTGGTGGATGCTGGTTCTGTTTTTGCTTGGCGTAACCGTCAACTACATTACCCGTAACTCGCTGGGTATTCTGGCACCTGAACTAAAAACCAGCCTCGGCATTACCACCGAGCAGTACTCCTGGATCGTCGGCGCGTTTCAGATTGCCTACACCCTTTTCCAGCCCCTTTGCGGATGGTTAATCGACGTTATCGGCCTGAAGCTTGGCTTTATGATTTGTGCCACCCTGTGGGGGCTGGCTTGTCTGCTGCACGCGGGGGCCGGGAGCTGGCTGCATCTGGCGATTTTGCGCTTCTTTATGGGGGGGGCGGAAGCCGCAGCCACGCCCGCCAACGCCAAAACGATTGGCGAATGGTTCCCGAAAACTGAGCGCCCGATTGCCTCTGGCTGGGCAGGCGTAGGGTTCTCTGTTGGCGCCATGCTGGCACCACCGATTATCTATTTTGCACATGCTTCCTTTGGCTGGCAGGGCGCGTTTATGTTTACCGGCGTGCTGGCGATGCTGTGGGTTGTGCTGTGGTGGGCCTTCTACCACAACCCGGAAAAACACCCCAATCTGAGCAAACGCGAGCTGGAGTACATCCGTCAGGATAACGAAGCACCGCCGGTCAAACTGCCGTTCTTTACCGCACTGAAAACTGTCGGCAAAAACAAACGCTTTTATGGTATTGCCATACCGGCATTTATGGCCGAACCGGCCTGGGCCGTGTTCAGCTTCTGGATGCCGCTCTACTTCGCAAAACAGTACAACATGGATCTCAAGCAAATCGCCCTCTTTGCCTGGCTGCCGTTCCTGGCGGCAGACCTCGGCAGTGTAGCAAGCGGTTACTTGACCCGGCTTTATACGCGTTTGTTTGGCTGTTCACGCGTCAACTCCACCGTCGCCAGCTCAGTCACCGGCGCCTTCATGATGATTTCACTGGCGGTCGTCGCCATCACTAAAGATCCGGTGGTAGCCGTGATACTGATGTCCATTGGCGGCTTCGGTCACCAGATCATCTCCTGCATGCTGAGCGCACTGGTGGTTGAGTCTTTCGATAAAGGTCAGATGGCGACCGTTAACGGTATGCGCGGCTCGGCGGCCTGGATCGCCAGCTTCCTCTTTTCGCTGATTATTGGGGTGACCGCCGACAAAATCGGTTTCAACCCGCTGTTTGTCGCCATGGGTTTCTTCGACCTGATCGGCGCTTGTTTCCTGGTGGCATTTATTGCTGAACGTCGCGCAAAACGCGCCTGAGAGTGGATGTAAAAATGAAAACGTTGAAAAACTGGACCCTGCAAAAGCAATCTGATCACCACATTGAACTGCTGGTCGACGGCCAACATACCCTGTGTCTGTACGTGCTGGAAGAAACCCTGTTCCGCGTACTGATTAAGCGCAAAGGCGAGCTGGCGCTGGACAGAACCTGGAGCATCGCCCCGCAGCAGGACGTACCGTGGGAAGGCCGACCACGTGAAGATCTCAGTGGCTTTACCCTGCCCGGCTGGACGCTGACCGAGCAGGATGACACGATCATTGTCGCCACCGACTCCCTGCGCGCGACCGTCCACCAGCCGCTGTGGCTGGAGTGGCACTACCGTAATACCGCAGGCGAATGGCAGCCGTTAGTCAACGATCGCCCCACCAGCGCCTATCTGCTGAACGCCCACGGCGACGGTGTGGCACACTATCAAAGCCGCCGTAAAGATGAGCGTTTTTATGGGTTAGGCGATAAAGCCGGTGACCTGCAACGCAACGGTAAACGCTATGAGATGCGTAACCTGGACGCGATGGGCTATAACGCCGTCAGCACCGACCCGCTCTACAAACATATTCCGTTCACCATTACGCGCCGCGACGATATCAGTTTTGGTCTGTTTTACGACAACCTCAGCAGTTGCTGGTTGGATCTCGGTAACGAGATCGATAACTATCACACCGCGTACCGTCGCTGGCAGGCGGAAGCAGGCGATATCGACTACTACATCTTTACCGGCGAGCGCGTGCTCGACGTCACCAAAGCCTTTGTGCGCCTGACCGGGAAAACGCTGTTCGGGCCGAAATGGAGCCTGGGTTACAGTGGTTCCACTATGCATTACACCGACGCGCCGGATGCGCAAAATCAGTTGATGAACTTTATTCGCCTGTGCGACGAGCACGCCATTCCGTGCGACTCGTTCCAGCTTTCATCCGGCTATACCTCGATCAACGGTAAGCGCTACGTCTTCAACTGGAACTATGAAAAAGTGCCGCAGCCGAAAATGATGAGCCAGGCGTTTCACGATGCCGGGCTGCATCTGGCGGCCAACATCAAACCGTGTTTGTTGCAGGATCATCCGCGCTATGACGAGGTGGCGGCGAAAGGATTATTTATTGGTGATTCTGAAAGCGATGCACCGGAGCGCTCCAGCTTCTGGGATGACGAAGGTTCGCACCTCGATTTCACCAATCCGCAAACTGTTAACTGGTGGAAAGACGGCGTCACCACACAGCTACTGGAGATGGGGATCGACTCCACCTGGAACGACAATAACGAATTTGAAGTGTGGGACGGGGAAGCGCGCTGCCACGGCTTCGGCCAACAAATTGCCATCAAACACATCCGCCCGGTAATGCCGCTGCTGATGATGCGCGCCTCGCTGGAAGCGCAGCAGCAGTTTGCGCCAGATAAGCGCCCATACTTAATTTCGCGCTCCGGCTGTGCAGGCATGCAGCGTTATGTGCAAACCTGGAGCGGTGATAACCGCACCAACTGGGATACCCTGCGCTATAACACGCGAATGGGGCTGGGGATGAGCCTGTCTGGTCTCTATAACCTGGGCCATGACGTTGGGGGTTTCTCCGGCGATAAACCAGACCCGGAACTGTTTGTACGCTGGGTACAGAACGGCGTGATGCACCCGCGTTTTACCATTCACTCATGGAATGACGATCACACGGTCAACGAGCCATGGATGTATCCGGCAGTTACACCGGCGATTCGCAGCGCCATTGAACTCCGCTATCGCCTGCTGCCCTACTTCTACACCCTGCTGTGGCAGTCTCACGCAGACGATGAACCGATGCTGCGCCCAACGTTCCTCGACCACGAGCACGACGCGCAAACGTTCGAGGAGTGCGATGACTTCCTGCTGGGACGTGATTTACTGGTGGCAAGCGTGGTTGAGCCCGGCCAGCGCGAGCGCCGTCTCTGGCTGCCTGATAACGAAACCGGCTGGTACGATTTTTACACCGAGGAATGGTTTAGCGGCGGGCAGTGGATCACCCGAGACGCGCCGCTTGAGAAACTGCCGCTGCTGGTTCGCGCCGGGGCCGCCCTGCCGTTTAGCGAGCGCATCACCTTTGTCAGCGCCAAAGACGATGATACCCGCGAACTGAAACTCTTCCCGGTAAAAGGCGTGGGCACCACATCCGGCCTGCTGTTCGAAGATGACGGCGAATCGTGGGGTTATCAGAATGGGAATGCGCTCTGGGTGGAATGGGAGATGGTTTGCGATGGAACAACTATCAACCTGAACATCAGCGCCCGTGGGGATTATCGCCCGGCGTGGAAAACCTTAACGATTTCTCTGCCGAAGGATGAGAAACGCCAGCTGCGCGTCAACGGTCAGTTAATTGACGCGTGGAAACTCGCGGAATAACGCTGTAAAAAAGAGAGCGGCCCGAGGATGGGCCGTTCTGTTTTCACTCCCCTTCATTTTCCCATCCATAATCTCAGGTATTAAATAACGCTCACCATCATTCTGGAGATAAGGCATG
>NZ_QBJC02000016.1:0-102619 GCF_003057695.2 Pseudocitrobacter sp. RIT415
TGTAAGTGTCTACCATGTCTCCGAACAAGTGTTCACTATGTCCCCGGACTGTACAGGGAGAGGGCCGGGGGGAGGGCATCAGGCCGCACTCATTCCTTTCACACGCGCCATAAAATACGCATCCACATATTCCCCGTTGCGCAGCCCGTACTTCTTCCCGGTGCCTTCAATTACAAATCCGTGCTTCTTATACACCGCAACCGCCGGGGCGTTATCGACGAATACCGTAAGCTCAATACGCTCCACGCGCAGCCAGTTGTCGCACATATCAATCATCTCGCGCATCAGGGCGCTGGCGACGCCGCGGTTTTGCCAGCGCGCATCAACGCAAATGCCGAAATCAGCCACGTGACTGCGGCGAGGGCGTTGCGCCACGTCGATGCACAGATGCCCGACCACGGTGCCGTCAATGCAGGCGACAAGCTGTTTGATGCCGGGCTGGTCGGCCAGCCGCGTTTCCCACATCTGCTCGGAAGGATGAGGAACCTGTAGCGTGTTGTAATACACCTCCGGCTGGGCGTGGATCTGCCGAATGGCAGCGTAATCTTTCGGTTCGGCGTGGCGTATTACTATCTCACTCATTCCTTGTTTCCTCCGTGGGGTGATTATCCCTTTCAACATCATTGACTTTAAAAGCGGAGTCAACTGACATTTTTTGCAAAAAGTGTTGGACAAGTGCGAATGAGAATGATTATTATTGTCCTGCATTCAGGAAGACCCCTGAGGGAGAACCTGAAAGCACGACATTGCTCACATTGCTTCCAGTATTACTTTAGCCAGCCTCGTGCTGGCTTTTTTTTTGGGTGTGTTCCAGCCTGGCTTACTTGCCATTTTGTTCCCTGGCTGTGCTCGCAATCCTCACGTACATTAAGTACGCTCCGGTTGCTGCGCGGGCATTTGTGCCATCTCTTCGCCAAACTTCCTCATTTTGTCTCTCTTCACTTTGCGCTATGGTGTAACCAGATACCTTTAAAGGACGACATCATGGCCCTACACTGTGCATTCATTGGTTTTGGTAAAAGTACCACGCGCTATCATCTTCCCTATGTTCTGAACCGCAAAGATAGCTGGCACGTAGCGCATATCTATCGTCGCAGCGCGAAGCCGGAAGAGCAGCATCCGCAGTATTCTCACATTCATTTCACCAGCGATCTGGATGAAGTGCTGAATGACCCGGAAGTGAAGCTGGTGGTCGTGTGTACCCACGCTGATAGCCATTTTGATTACGCAAAGCGTGCGCTGGAAGCCGGGAAAAACGTGCTGGTCGAAAAGCCGTTCACCCCTACGCTTGCCGAAGCGAAAGAACTGTTTGCGCTGGCGAAAAGCAAAGGGCTGACCGTAACGCCGTATCAGAACCGTCGCTTTGACTCCTGCTTCCTCACCGCGAAAAAAGCGATTGAAAGCGGCAAGCTCGGTGACATTGTGGAAATCGAAAGCCACTTTGACTACTTCCGTCCGGTAGCGGAAACCAAACCGGGATTACCGCAGGACGGCGCGTTTTACGGCCTCGGCGTGCATACGATGGACCAGATCATTTCTCTGTTTGGCCGCCCGGATCACGTCGCGTATGACATCCGCAGCCTGCGAAACAAAGCCAACCCGGACGACACCTTTGAAGCGCAGCTTTTTTACGGGGATCTGAAGGCCATCGTCAAAACCAGCCATCTGGTGAAAATCGATTACCCGAAATTTATTGTGCATGGCACCAAAGGCTCGTACCTGAAATACGGCATCGACCAGCAGGAAACCAGCCTGAAAGCCAATATCATGCCGGGTGAGCCGGGCTTTGCGGCTGATGACTCCATCGGCCAGTTGGAGTACGTCAACGATGAAGGCGTGACGGTGAAAGAAGAGGTAAAACCGGAGATCGGTGACTATGGCCGCGTCTACGATGCGCTGTATCAAACCATCACCCAGGGGACGCCAAATTACGTCAAGGAATCTGACGTTCTGACCAACCTTGAGATCCTCGAACGCGCCTTCGAGCAGGCCTCGCCTGCCACAATCACCCTCGCCAGATAAGATGTTAAGACTCCTCTATTCTTGTTCACATTTTTTGAACAGAGGAGTCAATTTTCACCCACTATCATCTCGGTCGGTTTAGGGCCACACTTACTCCATCGAAAACATGAGGGGGTAACAAATGATTTTCTTACGCAAAGCAAATGAACGTGGTCATGCAAATCATGGTTGGCTGGATTCCTGGCATACCTTCTCGTTTGCTAACTATTACGACCCGAATTTTATGGGCTTCTCGGCACTGCGCGTGATCAACGATGACGTGATTGACGCAGGTCAGGGGTTCGGTACGCACCCGCACAAAGATATGGAAATTTTGACCTATGTACTGGAAGGTGCCGTTGAGCACCAGGACAGCATGGGAAACAAAGAACAGGTTCCGGCGGGTGAGTTCCAGATTATGAGCGCGGGTACCGGCGTGCGTCACTCCGAGTACAACCCAAGCAGCACCGACCGTCTGCGCCTGTACCAAATCTGGATCATTCCAGAAGAAACCGGTATTACGCCGCGCTACGAACAGCGCCGCTTCGACGCCGAGCAGGGTAAACAACTGGTGTTGTCGCCGGATGCGCGTGATGGTTCGCTGAAAGTGCACCAGGATATGGAACTGTATCGTTGGGCGCTGGCGAAAGATGAGCAGTCGGTGCATCAGATTGCTGCTGACCGTCGCGTGTGGATTCAGGTGGTAAAAGGTAACGTCACCATCAATGGTACCAAGGCCACCACCAGTGATGGCCTGGCGATTTGGGATGAGCAGGCGATTTCTGTTCATGCTGACAGTGAAAGCGAAATTCTGCTCTTTGATCTGCCGCCAGTATAATAATGCGTAAATAAATAAGAGAACCTCCCCAATCAACCGGGGAGGTTCTCTTATCTCCGTGGTAAACTGAGGGAATGTTTCACTTTTATTTCTCTCAGGACGATGAAAAA
The DNA here is from genome assembly GCF_003057695.2 of Pseudocitrobacter sp. RIT415. NCBI lineage: Bacteria > Pseudomonadati > Pseudomonadota > Gammaproteobacteria > Enterobacterales > Enterobacteriaceae > Pseudocitrobacter > Pseudocitrobacter sp. RIT415. The sequence continues at coordinate 2,950 of NZ_QBJC02000016.1, forward strand.
GAAAAGACCCGTACTTCAGGATGTGGCCGATCGCGTTGGCGTGACCAAAATGACGGTCAGCCGTTTCTTACGCAATCCGGAGCAGGTCTCCGTCGCACTGCGAGGTAAAATTGCACAAGCCCTTGATGAACTGGGTTATATTCCTAATCGTGCTCCTGATATCCTCTCCAATGCCACCAGCCGCGCGGTTGGGGTACTCCTTCCTTCCTTAACTAACCAGGTCTTCGCTGAAGTGCTGCGTGGCATTGAAAGCGTGACCGACGCCTATGGTTATCAGACGATGCTCGCCCACTACGGCTATAAGCCGGAACTGGAGCAGGAGCGGCTGGAATCAATGCTGTCGTGGAATATTGACGGCCTGATCCTCACCGAACGTTCACACACGCCGCGTACCCTGAAGATGATTGAAGTCGCCGGTATTCCGGTCGTTGAGCTGATGGACAGCAAATCGCCGTGCCTCGACATTGCGGTCGGTTTCGATAACTTCGAAGCCGCGCGGCAGATGACGGCGGCGATTATCGCGCGCGGCCATCGCCATATCGCCTATCTTGGCGCGCGTCTCGATGAACGTACTATCATCAAACAGAAAGGTTACGAGCAGGCGATGCTCGATGCCGGGCTGGTGCCTTACAGCGTGATGGTCGAGCAGTCGTCGTCCTACTCGTCGGGGATTGAGCTGATGCGCCAGGCGCGTCGTGAATATCCGCAGCTGGACGGCATCTTCTGTACCAACGATGACCTTGCGGTAGGCGCATCCTTTGAGTGCCAACGTCTGGGATTGCGTATCCCTGATGATATCGCCATCGCCGGTTTCCACGGCCATGACATCGGGCAAGTGATGGAACCCCGCCTGGCGAGCGTCCTGACGCCGCGTGAGCGGATGGGGCGCATCGGCGCGGAACGCCTGTTAGCACGGATCCGAGGTGAAGCAGTTACGCCTAAAATGTTAGATTTAGGTTTCACTTTGTCACCGGGCGGTTCAATTTAGCCCTGACAAATTTGAACTAGATCACACATATTCATTTCCGGCACGAATGGTGATTGCTTCTCCACTGGCCCGGCATGACAATGTTACCGATAACAGTTACCCGTAACAAATTCTTGTGTCCAGCAGGAGGACGCTTTGAGCACGACTAATCATGATCACCATGTCTACGTTCTGATGGGCGTATCTGGCAGTGGTAAATCCGCAGTCGCCAGTGAAGTGGCGCATCGACTGAATGCCGCGTTTCTTGATGGCGACTTCCTTCATCCGCGTAGCAACATCGTCAAAATGTCCTCCGGCGAACCGCTGAACGACGACGATCGTAAACCGTGGCTGCAGGCCCTGAACGATGCCGCATTTGCGATGCAGCGTACTAACAAAGTTTCCCTGATTGTTTGCTCTGCGCTGAAAAAAGCGTACCGCGACATTCTGCGTGAAGGTAACCCGAATCTCTCCTTCGTGTACCTGAAAGGCGATTTCGACCTGATCGAAAGCCGTCTGAAAGCACGTAAAGGCCACTTCTTCAAAACGCAAATGCTGGTGACGCAGTTCGAAACGCTGCAGGAACCGAGCGCTGATGAACGCGATGTGCTGGTGGTTGATATCGATCAGCCGCTGGAAGGCGTTATCAACAGTACTATTGAAGTGATTAACAAAGGCAGTAACGCGTGACAACTTTAACGCTGGTTTTAACAGCAGTCGGCTCCGTTCTGCTGCTGTTGTTTTTAGTCATGAAGGCGCGTATGCACGCCTTCCTGGCTTTGATGGTGGTTTCTATTGGAGCAGGTCTTTTCTCGGGGATGCCGCTGATTAAAATCGCGCAAACCATGGAGAAAGGGATGGGCGGTACGCTGGGCTTCCTGGCTATCGTGGTCGCGCTGGGCGCGATGTTCGGCAAAATTCTGCATGAAACGGGCGCAGTCGATCAGATTGCCGTCAAAATGCTGAAATCCTTTGGTCACAATCGCGCACACTACGCGATTGGCCTGGCCGGTCTGATTTGTGCGCTGCCGCTGTTCTTCGAAGTGGCGATTGTGCTGCTGATTAGCGTCGCGTTCTCTATGGCGCGTCACACCGGGACTAACCTGGTGAAACTGGTGATCCCGCTGTTCGCCGGTGTTGCTGCTGCGGCGGCGTTCCTGCTGCCTGGGCCTGCGCCGATGCTGCTGGCGTCCCAGATGCACGCTGATTTCGGCTGGATGATTCTGATTGGTCTGTGTGCGGCAATCCCGGGCATGATCATTGCGGGCCCGCTGTGGGGCAACTTCATCAGCCGCTACGTTGAGCTGAGCATTCCGGAAGACATCACCGAGCCGCACCTGGGCGAAGGCAAAATGCCATCCTTCGGTTTCAGCCTGGCGCTGATCCTGCTGCCGCTGGTGCTGGTCGGTCTGAAAACCATCGCCGCACGCTTTGTTGCTGAAGGTTCTACCGCGTACGAATGGTTTGAATTTATCGGTCACCCCTTCACTGCAATTCTGATTGCGTGCCTGGTTGCCATTTATGGTCTGGCGTATCGCCAGGGCATGGCGAAAGACAAAGTGATGGAAATTTGTGGTCACGCGCTGCAACCTGCGGGCATTATCCTGCTGGTTATCGGTGCAGGCGGTGTGTTCAAACAGGTTCTGGTTGATTCTGGCGTGGGCCCGGCACTGGGCGAAGCACTGACCGGTATGGGTCTGCCGATTGCGCTGACCTGCTTCATCCTGGCGGCTGCGGTACGTATCATTCAGGGTTCCGCAACGGTTGCCTGCTTAACGGCGGTTGGCCTGGTGATGCCAGTTATCGAACAACTGAACTACAACGGCGCGCAGATGGCGGCATTGTCTATCTGTATCGCGGGTGGCTCCATTGTTGTCAGCCACGTGAACGACGCCGGTTTCTGGTTATTCGGTAAGTTTACGAATGCCACCGAAGCACAGACACTGAAAACCTGGACCATGATGGAAACCATCCTCGGTACCGTGGGCGCGATTGTCGGTATGATTGCGTTTACCCTGCTGAGCTAGGTTATACAGAACGTTATTGCGAAAGGGCTTCCTGATGGAAGCCCTTTTTTATTGTAAGAGTGACGTTGTACAAGGTGAAAGGATGCCTGGCGTATCGTCGAGCATGAAGTAGCAACGTAAATTTTGGCTATTCGAGAACGTTAGAAGTTCGCTTAATTCTCTTAATTGTTTGATATTTTGACGTTTATAGAGCTGCATATACCTATCGAGTTCATGGATGTTGAGTACCTGACGAACTCGAGACTCTACGCCGATATCTGCCACATATTTTCTAAATTTTGGAGAGATCCAGAATACCAGTTCCAGAATCTTTTCCAGTTTTTCAGTCAGCCCTGCAATAACATCCTGCCTGTTTTTAACCTCACCCACCCGCCAGGCGGGTTCGTTATGTGAGATACGGTTCCTGAAGGCGCGCACTTCTTCTATCCTTCTGCGAATGATATCGCGTTGATGAAACATCGGATTTTTGCTGCCCGAGAGTCGGGGGAGTTTCCGAAAGGCCTTCGTCAATTCATGAGGCCACAGAAAGCGTTTGTCAGCGCCATCATAAAAATGCTTATCAAGAAGGTATTCCCATGTTGAGAAATCGCTCTGAGAGATAATCTGGTCAAGCGTGGGGGCGGGGTTCGTAATCCCTTTTCCTTCAAGATTTCGTTTGGCGCTTTTCGTCGCAATTTTGATATTGTCGCAAAATTTACGAACTTGTTCCGCTTTGCCTTCGCAACCACTGAAATCGTGATCTTGCCAGGCTGGGATGACCGAAAACCATAACGCCTGATCATGTCTTTGATACTTCGCAGCGGCTACCTGATTAAGCGTATTACGCAGGCAAACTTCGACCATTTGTAGCAATGGATAAAACGCGCTGACGACAGCAAGATTCCAGCAATAGGCACCGAAAAGCTGGGCATCATTTTGAGGTTGAAAGGAGGATTTGTAGCTGCTCAGGCGCACCGTACTTAGTAAGCGAGTGGGTTCAGCATAATCGTAGTTTTCGGGCATGATGGAGAACTCTGACAGTTTTCCCCATTATTTCAAAGAAGAATCAGGTTACATATGTCCAGATCGGGACACTCACCTTCGCCTGGAAAGGAGGGAGATATCTTGATGCGTACGTTCTGAATAGCTAAACTTGTCTGGCAGCCAATCGAGAGTTCTTCTCCCACCTTGTCGTGGTGCCAGTTCTTCGATATCAGGCGAAAGGATATAACCCCGGAATCATCTCAATGGCTCCGGGGTTTTTTATTGTCAGTGGGTCAACTCTTCACCCCTTCATCCACATCCGAATCCCATCCAGGAACATCTGCGTTGCCATCATCACCAGAATCAGCCCCATCAGGCGCTCAAGCGCGTTCACGCCTTTCTCGCCCAGCAGGCGTAAGAATAGCGATGATTGCAGCAGAATAGCCACCGTGCCGCCCCAGGCGATGAGCAGGGCGATAACGAGGTGGCTTATATTGTTGGGATATTGATGCGACAGTAGCATTAGCGTGGCCAACAGCGTCGGCCCGGCGACCAGCGGGATGGCGAGCGGCACAATAAAAGGTTCTTCACCCGCCGGTAAACCGGAACTGTTTTCGGAGCTGCTGGGAAAGATCATCTTAATGGCAATCAAAAACAGAATGATGCCACCAGAGATAGAAACCGTTTCGGCACGCAGGTTCAAAAAGGCCAAAATCTTCTCGCCCGCGAACAGAAAAATCAGCATGACGAGGAGTGCGATTAAAAGCTCACGTATCATGATCGCCCTGCGGCGCCTGGGTTCCGTGTGTTTTAATACCGACATAAAAATCGGCAAGTTTCCTAATGGATCCATAATCAGGATCAATAAAACCGATGCAGAAAAGATTTCATTCATAACTAAAATTCCCTGATAATTATTGCGGATTTTCTGCTTAACACGTGACCGATGGAACGGTTTCCGAAGTGGCGCGTGTTGGCTCCCAAAATGGGGGTAATAAGTTGCATTTCTGATTGCTGCGCAATCATTGATTAATTTCACTTGCGACTTTGGCTGCTTTTTGTAATGTGAAGGATGTCGCACCGGATCTGGTGACATTAACAGCACATCTCTGCAGGAAAAAAACGTTATGAAAAATGTTGGTTTTATCGGCTGGCGTGGAATGGTCGGCTCTGTACTCATGCAACGCATGGTGGAAGAGCGCGATTTCGACGCCATTCGCCCGGTCTTCTTCTCCACCTCCCAGCTTGGACAGGCGGCGCCGTCTTTTGGCACCACCAGCGGTGGTACGCTGCAGGATGCTTACGATCTTGACGCGCTGAAGGCCCTGGACATTATTGTCACCTGTCAGGGCGGCGATTATACCAACGAAATCTATCCAAAGCTTCGTGAAAGCGGCTGGCAGGGCTACTGGATTGACGCGGCCTCTTCGCTGCGCATGAAAGACGACGCCATTATCATTCTTGACCCGGTTAACCAGAAAGTCATCACCGATGGCCTGAACAACGGCGTGAAAACCTTTGTGGGCGGCAACTGTACCGTCAGCCTGATGCTGATGTCCTTAGGCGGCCTGTTTGCGAATGACCTTGTAGAGTGGGCGTCCGTTGCTACCTATCAGGCAGCTTCCGGCGGCGGCGCGCGTCATATGCGTGAGCTGCTGACTCAAATGGGGCTACTGCACAATCACGTCGCTGATGAACTGGCGAACCCGGCTTCCGCCATTCTCGATATCGAACGTAAAGTCACGGCGTTGACGCGCAGCGGCGACCTGCCGGTCGATAACTTCGGCGTTCCGCTGGCAGGCAGTCTGATCCCGTGGATCGACAAACAGCTTGATAACGGCCAGAGCCGTGAAGAGTGGAAAGGCCAGGCTGAGACCAACAAAATCCTCGCTACCGCGTCCACCATTCCGGTTGATGGCCTTTGTGTCCGTGTCGGCGCGCTGCGCTGCCACAGCCAGGCTTTCACGCTGAAGCTGAAAAAAGATATCTCTATCGCTACCGTTGAAGAGCTGCTGGCGGCTCACAACCCGTGGGCGAAAGTCATCCCGAACGATCGCGACATCACTATGCGCGAGCTGACTCCTGCTGCGGTCACCGGCACGCTGACCACGCCGGTTGGGCGTCTGCGTAAACTGAACATGGGGCCGGAGTATCTCTCAGCCTTTACGGTTGGCGACCAGTTATTGTGGGGGGCAGCAGAACCGCTGCGCCGCATGTTGCGTCAGCTGGCTTAATATTCTCAGGGGGGCTTTATGCCCCCCTGTTTACATCTGATAGGTTTTGCGTACTACAAGGAGTAAACGCGAATGTATTCATTTTTTTCAGAGGTTCAATAAAGCGTTGGCTATGCTGTAAGCAAGGTTAAATTTTTGCGACCTTGGCTGAAGGTTGGGCGGGGCAGAGAGGAAGCACATTGTGCTGCGCCGTGCAGGTCAAAAATGTCGTCCACATGACTGGAACGAGACGACACTCATATAACAGGATGATGAACCATGTCCGATCGTATTGATAGAGACGTGATTAACGCGCTAATTGCTGGCCATTTTGCGGATCCTTTTTCCGTTCTGGGGATGCATAGCACCGAAGCAGGGCTGGAAGTCCGGGCGCTTTTACCTGATGCGACTGATGTCTGGGTTATCGAACCGAAAACCGGGCGTAAAGTCGGTAAGCTCGAGTGTTTAGACTCGCGCGGTTTCTTTTGCGGCGTTCTGCCGCGACGTAAAAATCCTTTTCGTTATCAACTGGCGGTGGTTTGGCACGGCCAGCAGAATCTGATCGATGACCCGTATCGTTTCGGCCCGCTGTTGCAGGAGATGGACGCGTGGCTGTTGTCTGAAGGTACGCACCTGCGCCCGTACGAAACGCTGGGCGCGCATGCCGACACAATGGACGGCGTTACCGGCACGCGGTTCTCGGTGTGGGCGCCTAACGCCCGCCGCGTCTCTGTGGTCGGGCAGTTTAACTACTGGGATGGCCGTCGTCACCCAATGCGTCTGCGTAAAGAAACCGGTATATGGGAACTGTTTGTGCCCGGCGCGCATAACGGTCAGCTCTACAAATTTGAAATGATCGACGCGCGCGGCCAGCTTCGCATCAAAGCTGATCCTTACGCCTTTGAAGCTCAGATGCGCCCGGAAACGGCATCGCTGATTTGCGGCCTGCCGGACAAAGTGGTGCAGACGGAAGAGCGTAAGAAGGCGAATGGCTTCGATGCGCCGATTTCTATCTATGAAGTGCATCTCGGTTCCTGGCGTCGTCATACGGATAACAATTTCTGGCTGAGCTATCGCGAACTGGCTGATCAGTTGGTGCCCTACGCGAAATGGATGGGGTTTACCCATCTGGAACTGCTGCCGGTTAACGAGCATCCCTTCGACGGTAGCTGGGGTTATCAGCCGACCGGGCTGTACGCGCCAACCCGCCGTTTCGGTACGCGTGAAGATTTCCGCTACTTTATCAATGCCGCACACGCTGCGGGTCTGAACGTGATTCTCGACTGGGTGCCTGGCCACTTCCCGTCGGATGACTTCGCGCTGGCGGAATTCGACGGCACCAAACTCTACGAACATGATGACCCGCGTGAAGGCTACCATCAGGACTGGAATACCCTGATTTACAACTATGGCCGCCGCGAAGTCAGCAACTACCTGCAGGGCAATGCGCTCTACTGGGTCGAACGCTTCGGCATTGACGCGCTGCGCGTGGATGCGGTGGCTTCCATGATTTACCGCGATTACAGCCGTAAAGAAGGTGAGTGGATCCCCAATGAATTTGGTGGCCGCGAAAACCTCGAAGCGATTGAATTCCTGCGTAATACCAACCGCGTGCTGGGCGAGCAGGTACCCGGCGCGGTGAGTATGGCGGAAGAGTCGACCGATTTTCCCGGCGTTTCGCGCCCGCAGGACTCCGGCGGTCTGGGCTTCTGGTATAAGTGGAATCTGGGCTGGATGCACGACACGCTCGATTACATGAAGCTTGACCCGGTATATCGTCAGTACCATCACGACAAAATGACCTTTGGTCTGCTGTACAACTATACGGAAAACTTCGTGCTGCCGTTGTCGCACGATGAAGTCGTCCACGGTAAAAAATCAATTCTTGACCGTATGCCGGGCGATGCGTGGCAGAAGTTTGCCAACCTGCGCGCCTACTACGGCTGGCTGTTCGCGTTCCCGGGCAAAAAGCTGCTGTTTATGGGCAACGAATTTGCGCAGGGGCGTGAGTGGAACCATGACGGCAGCCTCGACTGGCATCTGCTGGAAGGCGGCGACAACTGGCACCACGGCGTTCAGCGTCTGGTGCGTGACCTGAACCACACCTATCGCCACCATAAAGCACTGCACGAGCTCGACTTCGACCCGTACGGTTTCGAATGGCTGGTTGTCGATGACCACGAACGGTCGGTGTTTATCTTTGTGCGCCGTGATAAGCAGGGCAACGAACTGATTGTCGCCAGCAACTTTACGCCCGTACCGCGCCACAATTATCGTTTCGGTATCAATCAGCCAGGCTGCTGGCGTGAAGAGCTGAATACCGACTCCTCGCACTATCACGGCAGCAACGCCGGAAACGGCGGAGTCGTACACAGCGATCACATTGCCAGCCATGGTCGTGAGCACTCCCTGAGCCTGACGCTGCCGCCGCTGTCGACCATCTGGCTGGTTCGGGAGGGGGAATGACCGTACTCGCCGCAGGTACACCCACGCCGTTAGGCGCACGCTATGACGGCAAGGGCGTAAATTTCACGCTCTTCTCTGCTCACGCTGAGCGGGTGGAACTCTGCGTGTTCGATGCGCAGGGTAACGAGTCGCGCTACGACCTTCCCGCGCGCAGCGGCGATATCTGGCACGGTTACCTGGCAAAAGCGCGCCCAGGGCTGCGTTATGGCTATCGTGTCCACGGCCCGTGGGAACCTGCGCAGGGGCATCGTTTTAACCCGGCGAAACTGCTTATCGACCCGTGCTGCTATCGGGTTGATGGCACGCTGAAAGATGAGCCGGGCCTTCACGGCGGGTATCAGCAGCCGGATAACAGCGACAGCGCCGCGATCGCGCCGAAATCGGTGGTGACCGCGCTGGACTATCAGTGGGAAGATGACGCGCCGCCCCGCACAGCGTGGGGTAAAACCGTCATCTACGAAGCGCATGTGAAGGGGCTGACCTATCGCCATCCGGGTATCCCGCAGGAGATTCGCGGCACCTACAAAGCGCTCGCACACCCGGTGATGATCAACTTCTTCAACACGCTGGGCATTACCGCGCTGGAACTGATGCCGGTGGCGCATTTTGCCAGCGAACCGCGTCTTCAACGCATGGGGCTAAGCAATTATTGGGGCTACAACCCAATGGCCATGTTTGCCCTCGAACCACGCTACGCCAGCTCACCTGAGCGCGCGCTGGATGAATTTCGCGATGCGATAAAAGCGCTGCATCGCGCCGGAATCGAAGTGATTCTCGACGTTGTGCTGAACCATAGCGCGGAGATTGACCTCGATGGCCCAACCTTCTCCCTGCGCGGAATCGACAACCGTAGCTATTATTGGATCAGGGAAGATGGCGATTACCACAACTGGACGGGGTGTGGAAACACGCTCAATCTCAGTCATCCGGGTGGCGTAGAGTACGCCCGCCAGTGCCTGCGTTTTTGGGTGGATGTCTGCCATGTTGATGGTTTTCGTTTCGATTTAGCCACCATCATGGGGCGTACGCCGGAATTTCGTCAGGATGCGCCGCTGTTTGAAGCGATTAAACACGACCCGGTTCTCTCTGCGGTGAAGCTGATTGCCGAGCCGTGGGATATCGGGATGGGCGGTTACCAGGTCGGTAATTTTCCGCCGCTGTTTATGGAGTGGAATGACCATTTCCGCGATGCAATGCGCCGATTTTGGTTGCAGGAGACTCTCTCGCTGGGCGAATTTGCCCAACGTTTCGCTGCTTCCAGCGATGTTTTTGCGCGAGATGGTCGCAGCCCATCGGCGGCGGTGAATCTGGTGACGGCCCACGACGGCTTCACGCTGCGTGACTGCGTTTGCTTCAATAATAAGCATAACGAAGCCAACGGTGAGGAAAATCGCGACGGCACCAGCAATAACCATAGCAATAATCATGGTATAGAAGGATTAGGTGGTAACCTGGACATTATTGAGCGCCGTCGGGCCAGCGTGCATGCGCTGCTGACAACGCTGCTGCTGTCTCAGGGAACACCGATGCTGCTGGCCGGTGACGAACATGGCCACAGCCAGCACGGTAATAACAACGCCTACTGCCAGGACAATCCGTTGACCTGGCTGGATTGGGAAAACGCCAATGTCGGGCTTACCGCATTTACCGCCGCGCTGATTCATCTGCGCCAGAACATCCCTGCCTTAACGCAGGATGCCTGGTGGCAAGAAGGTGACGGCAATGTGCAGTGGCTCAATCAGAATGCGCAACCGCTGCATCCTGATGAGTGGCAAAACGGCGTAAGGCGGATGCAAGTCCTGCTTTCCCATCGTTGGCTTATTACGCTCAATGCGACGCACGACGTGGCTACACTCGTTTTACCAGAGGGGGAGTGGCGCGCTGTTCCCCCCTTCGCCGGAGAGGATAATCCGGTCGTCATGGCTGTCTGGCATGGGCCCGCGCACGGAGTGTGCGTATTTCAAAGGTCATAGGCTCTGAACATTCCGCGGATGGCGGATGAAGACGAGCAACAAAAGGAGTTAATCATGGTTAGGCTGGAAAAAAACGATCCCTTAATGCTGGCGCGCCAGTTACCGAATAAAACGGTTGCGCTGATCCTCGCGGGGGGCCGCGGCACGCGTTTAAAAGATCTCACTATCAAGCGTGCGAAACCGGCGGTGCACTTTGGCGGGAAATTCCGCATCATCGACTTCGCACTGTCGAACTGCATCAACTCAGGGATTCGTCGTATTGGCGTGATTACACAGTATCAGTCACACACGCTGGTACAACACATTCAGCGCGGCTGGTCCTTCTTTAGTGAAGAGATGAACGAGTTTGTCGACCTTCTGCCTGCGCAGCAGCGCGTACATGGTGAAAACTGGTATCGCGGCACCGCCGATGCGGTAACCCAGAACCTCGACATCATCAGTCGCTATAAAGCGGAATATGTGGTGATCCTCGCGGGCGACCATATCTACAAACAAGATTACTCGCGCATGCTCATCGACCACGTCGAAAAAGGGGCGCGCTGCACCGTTGCGTGCATGCCGGTGCCCATTGAAGAAGCAACTGCGTTTGGTGTTATGGCGGTAGACGAAAGCGAGAAGATTATCGACTTTGTCGAAAAACCGGCTAACCCACCGGCGATGCCGAATGACCCAGGCAAATCACTTGCCAGTATGGGTATCTATGTCTTTGATGCAGATTATCTTTATGAACTGCTGAAAGAGGACGATCTGGACGAGAACTCCAGCCACGACTTCGGCAAAGACATCATCCCGAAAATCACCAAAGCTGGCATGGCTTATGCACATCCTTTCCCACTCTCCTGTGTACAGTCTGACCCGAATGCAGAACCGTACTGGCGTGATGTGGGTACGCTGGAAGCGTACTGGAAAGCAAACCTTGACCTGGCGTCCGTTACGCCCGAACTGGACATGTATGACCAGAACTGGCCAATTCGTACTCACATGGAATCTCTGCCGCCGGCGAAGTTCGTACAGGACCGCTCCGGTAGCCATGGCATGACCCTGAACTCGCTGGTTTCCGGCGGCTGTATTATTTCAGGTTCCGTGGTGGTGCAATCCGTTCTGTTCCCGCGCGTGCGCGTGAACTCGTTCTGTAACATTGATTCGGCAGTCTTATTACCGGACGTTTGGGTTGGGCGTTCATGCCGCTTACGCCGCTGTGTTATCGACCGCGCCTGCGTCATTCCAGAAGGAATGGTGATTGGTGAAAATGCGGAAGACGATGCTCGCCGTTTCTACCGCTCGGAAGAGGGTATTGTGCTGGTAACGCGTGACATGCTGCGCAAATTGCAGGTCAAACAGGAGCGATAATGCAGGTTTTACATGTTTGTTCAGAGATGTTCCCGTTATTGAAAACTGGCGGTCTGGCTGATGTCATTGGTGCACTGCCTGCAGCGCAAATTGCGGATGGAACGGATACGCGCGTGCTGCTGCCGGGGTTCCCGGATATTCGCCGGGGTATCACCGATGCGCAGGTAGTGACGCGTCGACAAACCTTTGCCGGGCCGATTTCGCTGCTGTTCGGGCATTTTAACGGAGTGGGCATTTACCTGATCGACGCGCCGCATTTGTATGACCGCCCAGGGAGCCCGTACCACGACACTAACCTGCATGCCTACACCGATAACGTCCTGCGCTTTGCGCTGCTGGGCTGGGTAGGCTGTGAAATGGCCTGCGGGCTCGACCCGTTCTGGCGCCCGGAAGTGGTGCACGCGCATGACTGGCACGCGGGGCTGGCTCCGGCGTATCTCGCGGCGCGTGGCCGTCCGGCGAAGTCGGTATTTACGGTGCATAACCTGGCCTATCAGGGCATGTTCTATGCGCACCACATGAATGACATCGACCTGCCGTGGTCGTTCTTCAACATGCACGGGCTGGAGTTTAACGGCCAGATTTCGTTCCTGAAAGCCGGGCTTTACTACGCCGATCACATCACGGCGGTGAGCCCAACCTATGCACGGGAAATTACCGAGCCGCAGTTTGCTTATGGCATGGAAGGATTGCTGCGCCAGCGCCACCAGGAGGGCCGTCTTTCCGGCATCCTGAACGGCGTGGATGACAACGTATGGAGTCCGGAAAAGGACTTACTGCTGGCGTCGCGCTATAACCGCGATACTCTTGAGGAGAAAGCGGAAAACAAACGCCAGCTACAAATTGCGATGGGCCTTAATGTTAACGATAAAGTGCCGCTGTTTGCTGTTGTCAGCCGATTAACCAGCCAGAAAGGTCTGGATCTGGTTCTGGAAGCTTTACCGGGCTTGCTGGAGCAAGGCGGGCAACTGGCGCTGCTGGGTGCCGGCGATCCTGTTCTGCAGGAGGGCTTCCTTGCGGCTGCGGCGGAGCATCCGGGGCAGGTTGGCGTCCAGATAGGCTATCACGAAGCCTTCTCGCACCGCATTATGGGCGGTGCCGACGTCATTCTTGTGCCAAGCCGCTTCGAGCCTTGCGGCTTAACGCAGCTTTATGGCCTGAAGTACGGCACGCTACCGCTTGTGCGTCGTACTGGTGGTCTGGCAGATACCGTCTCAGACAGTTCACTGGAAAACCTGGCCGATGGCGTCGCCAGCGGTTTTGTCTTTGAGGACAGTAATGCCTGGTCGCTATTAAGAGCCATCCGGCGTGCTTTCGTGTTGTGGTCTCGCCCATCACTCTGGCGCTATGTACAGCGTCAGGCGATGAGCGTGGATTTTAGCTGGCAAGTCGCGGCGCACTCTTACCGCGAGCTTTATCAACGCTTGATGTAATCACAGGAATCATTTCTATGAATGCACCATTTACCTATGCATCACCGACCCTTAGCGTTGAGGCTCTCAAGCACTCTATTGCCTATAAGTTGATGTTCACGATTGGGAAAGATCCGGCCATTGCCAATAAACACGAGTGGCTGAACGCCACGCTGTTTGCGGTGCGTGACCGTATGGTGGAGCGCTGGTTGCGCTCCAACCGCGCACAGCTTTCTCAGGAAACGCGACAGGTTTATTACCTGTCGATGGAGTTTTTGATTGGCCGCACCCTTTCCAACGCGCTGTTATCCCTCGGCATTTACGAAGATGTCAAAAACGCGCTGGAAGGGATGGGGTTAGACCTCGAAGAGTTGATCGACGAAGAAAACGACCCAGGGCTCGGCAACGGCGGCTTGGGCCGACTGGCGGCCTGCTTCCTGGATTCTCTCGCCACTCTCGGCCTGCCGGGGCGTGGCTACGGTATTCGTTATGACTACGGTATGTTCCGCCAGAACATCGTTGACGGTCGCCAGAAAGAATCACCGGATTACTGGCTGGAATACGGTAACCCGTGGGAGTTTGAGCGTCACAATACCCGCTACAAAGTGCGCTTTGGTGGTCGTATCCAGCAGGAAGGCAAAAAGAGCCGCTGGGTCGAAACCGAAGAGATCATCGCTGAAGCCTACGACCAAATCATTCCCGGCTACGACACCGACGCGACCAACACACTGCGTCTGTGGAGCGCCCAGGCGAGCAGTGAAATCAATCTCGGTAAATTTAACCAGGGCGACTACTTCGCGGCGGTGGAAGACAAAAACCACTCGGAAAACGTCTCGCGCGTTCTTTATCCGGATGACTCCACTTACTCGGGGCGCGAGCTGCGTCTGCGTCAGGAGTATTTCCTGGTATCGGCCACCATCCAGGATATTTTGAGCCGTCACTATCAGTTGCATAAAACCTATGCCAACCTGGCGGACAAAATCGCGATTCACCTCAATGACACCCATCCGGTGCTGTCGATTCCTGAGCTGATGCGCCTGTTAATTGATGAGCACAAATTCAGCTGGGATGACGCGTTTGAGGTGACCTGTCAGGTCTTCTCCTACACCAACCACACGCTGATGAGCGAAGCGCTGGAAACCTGGCCGGTCGACATGCTGGGTAAAATTCTGCCGCGTCACCTGCAAATCATCTTTGAAATCAACGACTACTTCCTCAAAACCCTGCAAGAGCAATACCCGCAGGATATGGGGCTGCTGAGCCGTACCTCTATCATTGATGAGTCTAATGGTCGCCGCGTGCGGATGGCGTGGCTGGCGGTTGTCGCCAGTCACAAGGTGAACGGCGTGTCTGAGTTGCACTCCAACCTGATGGTGCAATCGCTGTTTGCCGATTTCGCCACGATCTTCCCGATGCGTTTTACCAACGTGACGAACGGTGTTACGCCGCGCCGCTGGCTGGCCCTGGCGAATCCGCCACTGTCAGAGGTTCTGGATGAGAACATTGGCCGCACCTGGCGTACCGATCTTAGCCAGCTTAGTGAGCTTGAGCAGCATATCGATTATCCGACGGTGAATCAGGCGGTGCATCGCGCCAAGCTGGAAAACAAAAAACGCCTGGCTGCGGCGATTGCCCAGCATCTTAACGTGGTGGTTAACCCGAACGCGCTGTTTGATGTGCAGATCAAGCGTATCCACGAGTACAAACGGCAGTTAATGAACGTGCTGCACGTGATCACCCGTTACAACCGCATCAAGGCCGATCCAACCGCCGATTGGGTGCCGCGCGTTAACATCTTTGCCGGGAAAGCGGCATCGGCGTACTACATGGCGAAGCACATCATTCACCTGATCAACGATGTTGCCAATGTGATCAACAACGATCCGCAAATCGGCGATAAGCTGAAAGTGGTGTTTGTGCCGAACTACAGCGTGAGTCTGGCACAGGTGATCATTCCGGCCGCCGATCTCTCCGAGCAGATCTCGCTGGCAGGCACAGAAGCCTCCGGCACCAGTAACATGAAGTTTGCCCTGAACGGCGCGCTCACCATCGGCACGCTGGATGGCGCAAACGTTGAGATGCAGGAGAAAGTGGGCGAAGACAATATCTTCATCTTCGGCAACACCGCTGAAGAAGTGGAAGAACTGCGCCGGAACGGCTACAAACCGCGTGACTACTACGAGCAGGACGAAGAGCTGCATCAGGTGCTGACACAAATCGGCAGCGGGCTATTCAGCCCGGAAGAGCCGGGGCGCTACCGCGACCTGGTCGACTCTCTGATCAACTTTGGCGACCACTATCAGGTGCTGGCGGATTACCGCAGCTATATCGACACGCAGGATAAAGTGGATGAGCTGTACCGTAACCCGGAAGAGTGGACGACTAAAGCGATGCACAATATCGCCAATATGGGCTACTTCTCTTCTGACCGCACGATTCAGGAATATGCCAAAAATATCTGGCATATTGACCCGGTAAGGTTGTAGTGGACTAAAAATATGAAGGGGCCAATCGGCCCCTTCAGTACATTGATAAATCGGCGTCCGGCGATATTGCTATTAAGACGCCAGCGACAGTTCACGCTTTCCCGCATTTTGCAGCAGCCATTGCGCCACGCGCGACTGCTGTTCGGCGTTCAGCCACATCCCCTGTTTCGTTCTGCGCCACAGCGCGTCATCGGCGCGGCGTACCCATTCGTGCTCAACCAGGTAACGCAGTTCAGCTTCATAAAACTCATGACCGAAATCTTCACCTAAATCAGCCACACTTTTCGCCTGACCCAGTAACAGCTCGCTGTTGCTGCCGTAGGTGCGCGCAAAATGACGCGCCAGCGATTCGCTGATAAACGGATAACGGCGGCGTAAGGTTGCGGCGTAATCATCGCGGTCGCCGTTGATGTCTCCGCCGGGCAGCGTTGCACCTTTAGTCCACGCCGGGCCGATATTTTTGTAATACGGTGCCAGTTTCTCCAGAGCATGCTCGGCAAGCTTACGATAGGTAGTGAGTTTCCCGCCAAAGACTGAAAGCAACGGCGCCTGGTTATCGACGTCATGCACATCCAGCGTGTAGTCGCGGGTAATAGCCTGCGGTGAATCCGATTCATCATCACAAAGCGGACGCACACCGGAATAAGTCCAGACGATGTCGTCACGCCCCAGCTGTTTTTTGAAGTGTGCGTTATACACTTTCAGCAGGTAGCTGATTTCCCCTTCATCGATTTCGACATTTTTCGGATCGCCGTGGTACTCCTGATCGGTCGTACCGATAATCGAAAACTCATCCATCCACGGGATCACGAACACAATTCGCTTATCTTCGTTTTGCAGGATGTACGCCTGTTTCTGCGTGTGGACGCGCGGCACCACAATATGGCTGCCTTTAATCAGGCGGATGCCGTAAGGCGAGGGCAGGTGCATACCATCATCGAAGAACTGCTTCACCCACGGGCCGGTGGCGTTAACCAGGCCACGCGCCTGCCAGGTGTATTTTTTGCCGGTATCGATATCTTCCGCTTCAACAATCCACAGGCCATTTTCACGGCGAGCGGAAGTCGCGCGCGTGCGAGTCAGTACCTCACCGCCTTTACGCACCACCATCTGGGCGTTGGCTAATACCAGGCGCGCATCGTCAACCCAGCAGTCGGAATATTCGAATCCGCGCACGATTTCTGGTTTAAGTACCGATTCTGCGCCAAAACGCAAACCGATTGACCCCGGCAAACTGGTGCGTTTGCCCAGGTGATCGTACATAAACAAACCAATGCGAATCATCCACGCCGGTCGCAGATGCGGGCGATGCGGCAGACGAAAACGCATCGGGAAAGCGATATGCGGTGCCATTTTTAACAGCACTTCACGCTCGGCGAGCGCTTCGCTCACCAGGCGAAATTCATAGTGTTCAAGGTAGCGAAGGCCGCCGTGGATGAGCTTAGAACTGGCGCTGGAGGTGGCGCATGCCAGATCCTGCGCTTCCAGCATCAAAACGGATAATCCGCGTCCGGCGGCATCCGCTGCGATCCCTGCGCCGTTGATCCCGCCACCTATCACAATCAGATCTTTGGTTTCCATGCTCGCTACCTCGTTCACTTTCGTTATAGCTCAATAATGCTCGATAACGAAAATAATAGCAAACAAACGCGCGTTTGGTAACATCAAAAAAACAATTTACAGTGATGTGTGTAACATATTGGCGTTTCACTGCCGTCAGGACGTACACTTGGCGGTAAAATGGCGTGAGTTCGCCCACCTGCAATAAAGAGATGAAAAACCATGGAACAGTTTGTGTGTATCAATGTAGAAGAAGCGCACCAGAAATTACGCCAGCAGACCGCGGTGCTGGTAGATATTCGTGACCCGCAGAGCTATGCGCTGGGCCACACGCCGGGCGCGTTTCATCTGACCAACGATACGCTGGGCGCGTTTATGCGCGATAATGACTTTGACACGCCGGTGATGGTGATGTGCTATCACGGCAACAGTAGCAAGGGCGCGGCGCAATATTTGTTACAGCAGGGCTATGATGAAGTGTATAGCGTGGACGGCGGCTTCGACGCCTGGCATCGCCACTTCCCGGCTGAGGTTGAGCACATCGCGCTTTAGGCATTTGAATGCGATGTTATACTGTCCCCCTTTGTGTGGAATAAGCGACCCTCTGCATGTTGATGATCACCTCTTTTACTAACCCACGCGTTGCCCAGGCCTTTGTGGACTACATGGCGACGCAGGGTGTTATCCTGACAATACAACAACATACTCAGAGTGATGTCTGGCTCGCCGATGAAAGCCAGGCCGAACGCGTGCGTGCCGAGTTGACCCGCTTTTTGGAAAACCCGGCAGATCCGCGTTATCTGGCGGCGAGCTGGCAAGCGGGCCACACCAATAGCGGGTTGCACTATCGTCGTTTCCCGTTCCTCGAAACGCTGAAAGCGAACGCGGGGCCGGTGACCATGGCGGTGATGATCGCCTGTATTCTGGTTTTCGTCCTGATGAACGTGGTGGGCGATCAGGCTGTGATGATCTGGCTGGCATGGCCCTATGACAGTTCAGTGCAGTTTGAAGCCTGGCGCTACTTTAGCCACGCGCTCATGCATTTCTCGGTGCTACATATTTTGTTTAACCTGCTGTGGTGGTGGTATCTCGGCGGGGCGGTGGAGAAACGCATTGGCAGCGGTAAACTGGTGGTGATTACCGCCATCAGCGCGCTGTTGAGCGGTTTTATACAGCATCAGTTTAGCGGCCCCTGGTTTGGCGGGTTGTCTGGCGTGGTGTATGCGCTGATGGGGTACGTCTGGCTGCGCGGCGAGCGCGATCCGGACAGCGGAATTTACCTGCAGCGTGGGTTGATTATCTTTTCGTTGGTCTGGCTGGTTGCCGGTTGGTTTGATCTTTTTGGCATGTCGATTGCCAATGGCGCACATGTTACCGGCCTGGTGGTCGGTCTGGCGATGGCGTTTGTCGATACGCTAAATGCGCGAAAGCGCGCGTAAATTTTTCAGGGACTCACCATGAAACAAACACAACGTCATGACGCGATAATTGAGCTGGTTAAATTGCAGGGCTATGTCAGCACTGAAGAATTGGTGGAGCACTTTTCCGTTAGTCCACAAACCATCCGCCGCGACCTGAACGACCTTGCGGAGCAGAAGATGATCCTGCGCCATCATGGCGGTGCGGCGTTGCCATCAAGCTCGGTAAACGCTTCGTGGCACGACCGAAAATCGACGCAAACGGCGGAGAAAGAACGCATTGCCCGCAAGGTGGCCAGCGAAATTCCGAACGGCTCTACGCTGTTTATCGATATCGGCACCACGCCGGAAGCGGTCGCTCACGCCCTACTTAATCACAGCGATCTGCGTATCGTCACCAATAACCTCAACGTGGCGAACACACTGATGGTGAAAGAGGATTTCCGTATTATCCTTGCGGGCGGCGAATTGCGTAGCCGTGACGGTGGGATTATCGGTGAAGCCACGCTCGATTTTATCTCCCAGTTCCGCCTCGATTTCGGCATTCTGGGGATTAGCGGTATCGACAGCGACGGTTCGCTGCTTGAGTTTGATTACCATGAAGTGCGTACCAAGCGTGCCATTATTGAGAACTCGCGCCATGTCATGCTGGTGGTCGACCATTCTAAGTTTGGCCGTAATGCGATGGTGAATATGGGCAGTATCAGCATGGTCGATGCGGTTTATACAGATACCCTGCCGCCGGATGGGGTGATGAAGGTGATTGCCGAACATAACATCCAACTGGAGTTGTGTCGGGAGTAACGGTGAGAAGTGCCGGATGCGGCTACGCCTTATCCGGCCTACGGAGTGCTTGTAGGCCGGAGGCATCGATTACATCTGGAACTGCCCTTTGCTCAGGTCAGTCACGATGGTATTCATTTTGTCTTCCGTCAGTTGATAGAAGCGAATGGAAATTGCGGTAATCAGATAGAAGATAGCCGGTAGCACGGTGAACAGAATCAGTACGCCGCGAATTGCTTCGGCAGACTGCTGCTCGACGCCAGCCTGATAGCCATAGAAAGCCAGACCCCAGCCGGTGAGCGCCCCGCCAATTGCCACGCCCAGTTTGATGATAAAGATATTCGCTGCGACGTTCATACCCGTAATACGACGTTGGGTTTTCCATTCGCCATAGTTGTTGGCGTCGGTGATCATTGACCACTGTAGCGGCGCGTTAATACCCTGTAATACGTTCAGAATAATGTGAACGATAAATGCAGGGATCCAGTATTCGCTCGGCAATACAAGGAACAGCAATCCAATTAAGGCGCTCAGAATGTTTACCCACACAGACGCGCGGATTTTACATACTTTTGAACCCAATGGTTTCGCGGCCAGGCTTCCGACCACCGCAGCGACCGTTGTTGCCAGCATAAACATGGAAATAACGCTGCTACCCTGATTGAGGATATATTGCACGAAATAGACCAGTAAACTGCCGCGCACAACCACACCACACAGCATTGCCAGATTATAAACCGACAGAATCCACCACTGATCGTTTTTCGCCAGAATTTTCACGTCGCGCAGAATATTCAGGTTTTCTTCTTTCACCGGCTCAATACGTTCTTTGGTGGTCAGGAAGCAGATGAGGAACATAATGCAACCAATCACGCCAAATATTCCCATCGCCCATTGCATACCGCTTGCGCGATCGCCCGGTGCGAGGAAGTCTGCCAGCGGTAGAATCAACGCTGTACCCATTGCTCCGCCGATAGGCGCGATGGCAAAACGCCAGGATTGCAGCGAGAGGTTTTCTGACGGATCGGCAGTAATGGCTGCGCCGAGCGAGCAGTAAGGAATATTAATCGCGGTATACATTAATGTCATAAATATATAGGCGATAACGGCGTAAATAATTTTTCCGGTCTGATCGAAGTCTGGCGTGGAATAAACCAAAATACAGCTAACGGCAAACGGTACGCAGATAATTAACAGCCATGGACGAAAACGACCTCAGCGACTTTTTGTCTGGTCCGCAATGGCCCCCATGATCGGATCGGTAATAGCGTCAAGAACTCTGACGACTAAAAATAATGTCCCCATAACGGCTGGGGGTAAGCCATAAATATTTGTGTAGAAGTACGCCAGAATAGCAACAGAGGAATCGAAAACGATATGGCTTGCGGCATCGCCCAAACCAAATCCAAATTTCTCTTTAGCACTGACTTTTTCGGTTAATGCCGACATATATTCACCCTTTTATAACGTGCCAACTCGCGTGGTAGTTATAAAAGGTGGGGCGAAGAAGAAATATTCTAATTTTTCACTTCTGATTTATGTTTCTTCTCTAATGTGACGTAGCTATCTCTTCCTGGGCGTGGAAATTAATATATAATATATTCGGATGGCGTGTAATTCACCATCCAAATATATTAAACACCATATCCCATCATTTTCAGCAGATGTTGCGCATGCTGTACTGCATCCTGACGATGCGCTACGCCCAGTTTTTGGTACAAATTACGAATATGCGTCTTGATGGTGGTGGCGGCGACGTCCAGCTCACCGGCAATTTGTTCATTACTGTAGCCGGAGTAGATTAGGCCCAGCACCTGCCATTCACGCTGAGTGAGCGGGCTGGTACGGATAAGCTCTGGCACTTCCGGATGATTCAGCAGACGTTCGACGAAGTTCTCGTCAAAATGTGCGAACTTATGCCGATGATGCTGATTGATTTCGCGCAGGATACGCTGAGCGCGATGCTGATCAAGTTCCGGCAGCGTGTTGAGCTGAATTAGCTGGCGCAGTTGCTGCGCCATCGCTTCACCTTCAATCACAAAGTGGCTGATAAACCCGGTGCGGTTGGCCAGCGTCAGTGCTTCCAGCAGCACGTGCTGGGCTTCATTTTTCCTTCCGGCCTGCCAGTACAGTTGATTCAACAACAGCAGGTTGCGGTTGAGATCGCTCATCAGACGCAGCGAACGCGCATTTTCGTTCAACTCTTCCAGCACCATTTCAGCGGCATCAAATTCGCCGAGCAGGATCTGAACACGGGCGATGTTGCGCCACTGGCTTTGCAGGAAGTGGTTGTTGGCGAATGCCGGTTTTGGCGTATGGCGCAGCCAGTTGGCGGCGGATTTTTTATCGCCGACCATTTGCCAGTAAATGACGCGCACTTTGTCGGCGTTAGAGACCCAGTCGCTGTGATACGGGCCATTGCCGAGTAAATTTTCCAGACGGTTCAGATGGCTGCGAGCATTGTCGAGATCGCCGCGCGCCAGAGAACATTGCACCAGTAGGGCCAGGCACTGAAGCTGCTGCTGTGGCTGATAGTTAACCAGCACATCCATACCGGTACGTGCAGAGGCTTCGGCTTCATCCAGACGTGCCCACGCCCACAGTAACTGCGCGCGAATGCGCAGCAGGAACTCGTGCATAGGCAGTTGTTCGAGGTGCTGATCGCGCACCAGCTGGAATGCCTTTTCCTGGCACTCCCAGGCGGCCTGTAAAAAGCCCTGGGCAAACAGAATTTCACTTTGTTGAATCAGGCTCCACAGGGCGTAGTGCCAGACATCATGACGGCGCGCCATCTGCTCCGTTTGCTGCATTACAGACAACGATTGACCCAGTTGCCCTTTACAGTGCAGCACTTCGCCGTGCACTGAGGTGGCGACGATACGGCTGTAGAAGCTTGCCAGCGGCAGCTCATCAAGGGCAACCATCGCCAGACGTTCGGCTTCTTCCGGATCGCCGTCGTTGATTGCCACCTGCGCGCGCAGGGCGTTGAAATCGCCATGCAGGGCTTTGTCCATCTCGAAGTCCATCTCCTGCTCGGCGCGCGCCAGCAGGGTATTAACTTCGCTGTAGCGATGCTGACTCTGCATCAGCCATGCCTGTAACAGCACCAGACGCGGGTTTTCCAGCAGGCTTTCCCACGGCAGGGCGGAGAGCGACTCTTCCAGCAGCGCGAGTTCGCTGTGATGGAACAGACCCCAGGCGTGATTCAGCAGGATATCGCGCAGCATTTTTGGATCGCCCGCCGCAAGGGCGTGATGGATCGCCTCGCTCGGGAAGCCCTGCGCCATCCAGCTTTCGGCGGCGGCGCGATGAATATCGGGTAACTCTGTCGCCAGTTCCCACTGACAGCGCTGGCGCAGGAAACTACAGAACAGCGGGTGATAGTTAAACCACTCACCGGAGTCATCCATGCGTTGCAGGAACAGCCCCTGACGCTCAATCTCTTCCAGGCGCATCTGGCCATTTTCTTCGCCGGTGACGCGCACAATGAGCGCGTCGTTCATGGAGCGTAGCAGTGAGCTTTTGAGCAGGAAATTACGCGTGGCAGGCTCCACGTTATCGAGCACTTCATCAACCAGATAATCGGACAGATGGCTCGCGTTAATGCCGGAGAGACGGCGGGCGGAGTGCTGCGTGGCGTTATTACGCTGACGCGCCGACAGGGCGATCAGCTGCAACGCCGTTGCCCAACCGGCAACGTCGTCACACAGACGGCCACTCTCAGCCAACTCGATAGGCGAGGTGAGGCGGCAGTCGAAGAATTGTTTGGTTTCAGAGTGGTTAAAGGCCAGTTGTTGACTGCCGATTTCCAGCAGTTGGTCGCGCACACGCAGGTTGGCGATACCCAACTGCGGTAAATTACGCGACAGAACGACCAGCGTCAGATTTTCCGGCTGATGGCGCAGGAAAAAGCGCATGGCGTCGTGGATCACCGGGTTGGTGATCAGGTGATAGTCATCAATCACCAGATACAGCGGTTTCTGCCATTCGCTGAGTTCGACAAAAAGCTGCGAAAACAGTGACGACAGGCTCGCATACTGGCGTTTTTGCACCATGTTTTCACTGGCGCTGCAATGGCCGCCCGTCGCCTGCTGAATCGCGGCGATAAGGTAGCTGGCGAACCGTTCCTGCTGGTTATCCCCTTCATCAAGAGAGTACCAACCCAGTTCGTTTTTTCCCGCCGCCCACTGTGAAATGAGCGTCGTCTTGCCATAACCTGCAGGGCTGGTGATCAGCGCCAGACGATAATTGTTCGCGCCTGAAAGCTTCGCCAGCAGCCGTTCCCGAATCACTGTGTGTTCAAGACGGACGGGTCGACTTAATTTTGACGGAATCAACATAGCAATCACTTCACTGTGAGGAGAGAAAAAGATTTTTTTTAGGGCTCGTAATTAATCAATACAAAGGTCGGCCAAATGACAATCTATTGCAAGTTATGTCCGTTTTTGATGTTTGCGAATTTGCACTCTGTCACAAATCTTCTTATCGCCTATTTAAATTACGGAGACCGGTTACAGAGCGCGTGGTGTCTGGGTTTGTCAAAAAGAGTAAAACTCTGAAAAAGGAACAAACACCATGGGGTTAATTAAACTACTAATAAATTTGCCGTCGGATGCGCTATTTGGCTTATGAATCATCTTATTTTCGTTTCAGGGTATTTCATCAGAGTGACTATTTCCTTGAGAATGTAAATTAGGAAAAACACCATTTCATTTTTTTGACATGCCGCGCGGATATCTTCGTTCTGATACCCGAAACTGCCGCCAGGCAGAATGGATGGCCGCCTGAGAGCGTGTGAAATTTGCGCAATTTCAGGGTTAGTCACTAACGTAATAGTGTCTGCGATCACACTTTTCGCTCATCCCTGCGACTCCTCCCCGCCTAATCCGGGACGGGATGAGGAAGACACACAGTCAGCCAGGCAAACTATCACTAACGTTTATGTAAAAAGGACTCGAATTCCCTATGTCACAGCCAACCTTCAATAAAGAACTGTTTCAGGCGGCCCTGACGCGTCAGTGGCAACGATTTGGTTTACAGGCGGCTTCTGAGATGAACTCTCACCAGTGGTGGCAGGCTGTGAGCGGTGCGCTGGCAGAAATGCTGTCCGCTCAGCCCGTAGCGAAACCGGCGAAGGATCAACGCCATGTAAACTACATTTCGATGGAGTTTCTGATTGGTCGACTGACCGGTAATAACCTGTTGAACCTCGGCTGGTATGAAGGCGTGAGCGATGCGTTGAAGCCGTTTAATATCAACCTGACAGACCTGCTGGAAGAAGAGACCGATCCGGCGCTGGGCAACGGCGGCCTGGGGCGTCTGGCGGCGTGCTTCCTCGACTCCATGGCGACCGTGGGGCAGTCGGCAACGGGCTACGGCCTGAACTATCAATATGGCCTGTTCCGTCAGTCCTTCGTAGAGGGTCAGCAGATGGAAGCGCCGGATGACTGGCAGCGCGGGAGCTACCCGTGGTTCCGCCACAACGCGGCGCTGGATGTGCTGGTTGGTATCGGTGGCAAAGTCAGCAAAGAGGGCCAATGGACTCCGGCATTTGAAATTACCGGTGAAGCCTGGGACCTGCCGGTACTGGGTTACCGTAACGGCGTCGCACAACCGCTGCGTCTGTGGCAGGCGAAGCACGCGCATCCATTTAACCTGACCAAATTCAACGACGGCGACTTCCTGCGCGCAGAACAGCAGGGCATCGACGCCGAAAAACTGACAAAAGTACTTTACCCGAATGACAACCACACGGCGGGTAAAAAACTGCGCCTGATGCAGCAGTACTTCCAGTGCGCCTGTTCGGTTGCTGACATTCTGCGCCGTCATCATCTGGCGGGCCGCAAACTGCATGAACTGGCGAATTTCGAAGTCATTCAGCTTAACGATACGCACCCGACGATCGCCATTCCGGAGCTGCTGCGCGTGCTGATTGATGAGCACCAGTTGAGCTGGGACGACGCCTGGGCTATCACCAGCAAAACGTTCGCCTACACCAACCACACCCTGATGCCGGAAGCACTCGAGTGCTGGGATGAAAAACTGATTAAAGCACTGCTGCCGCGCCATATGCAGATTATCAACGAAATTAACGCCCGCTTTAAGAAGCTGGTGGATAAAACCTGGCCGGGCGACAAAGCGGTGTGGGCGAAACTGGCGGTCGTGCATGACAAACAGGTGCGCATGGCGAACATGTGCGTGGTCAGTGGTTTTGCTGTGAACGGCGTCGCCGCGCTGCACTCCGACCTGGTGGTGAAAGATCTCTTCCCGGAATATCACCAGCTGTGGCCGAACAAATTCCATAACGTCACCAACGGCATTACGCCACGTCGCTGGATCAAACAGTGCAACCCGGCACTGGCTGCGCTGCTCGATAAGTCGCTGAAGAAAGAGTGGGCGAACGATCTTGACCAGTTGATCAATCTGGAAAAATTCGCTGACGACGCCAAATTCCGCCAGACATACCGTGAGATCAAACAGGCCAACAAAGAGCGTCTGGCTGAGTTCGTGAAAGCGCGTACCGGCATTGAAATCAATACTCAGGCGATTTTTGATATTCAGATCAAACGCCTGCATGAGTACAAACGTCAGCACCTGAACCTGCTGCACATTCTGGCGCTGTATAAAGAGATCCGCGAGAACCCGCAGGCAGACCGCGTACCGCGCGTATTCCTCTTCGGCGCGAAAGCCGCTCCGGGCTACTACCTGGCGAAGAACATTATCTTCGCGATTAACAAGGTGGCAGAAGCGATCAACAACGATCCGAAAGTGGGCGACAAGCTGAAAGTGGTCTTCCTGCCGGATTACTGTGTGTCGGCGGCGGAAAAAATGATCCCGGCGGCGGACGTCTCCGAACAAATCTCTACCGCAGGGAAAGAAGCGTCTGGTACTGGCAACATGAAGCTGGCGCTGAACGGTGCGTTGACGGTTGGTACGCTGGATGGTGCGAACGTGGAAATCGCGGAAGTGGTTGGCGATGAAAACATCTTCATTTTCGGCAACACCGTAGAACAGGTGAAGGCGCTGAAAGCCAAAGGTTACGACCCGCTGAAATGGCGTAAGAAAGACAAACTGCTGGATGCGGTGCTTAAAGAGCTGGAGAGCGGTAAATACAGCGATGGCGACAAACACGCGTTCGACCAGATGTTGCACAGCCTGCTGAAAGGCGGCGACCCGTACCTGGTGCTGGCCGATTTTGAAGCCTATGTGGAAGCGCAGAAGCAGGTTGATGTGCTGTATCGCGACCAGGAAGCGTGGACTCGCGCCACTATCCTGAATACCGCGCGCTGCGGCATGTTTAGCTCCGATCGCTCCATCCGCGATTATCAGAAACGTATCTGGCAGGCAAAACGCTAAGGACAGGCCTATGGAAAGCAAACGCCTCGACAATGCCGCGATGGCGGCGGGGATCAGCCCCAACTATATCAATGCGCACGGTAAACCGCAGTCTATCGGTGCTGACACCAAACGGCGTTTGCTGGACGCAATGCACGCTACCGCCACGAAAGTGGCGGTGACGCCCGTCCCGAACGTCATGGTCTGGACGCATGGCAAAAAAATGGCCCTGACGGTTGAAGGCAGCGGTGAGTTTCACTGGCTGCTGACCACCGAAGAGGGCAAGCAATATCAGGGCGAAGCGACAGGCGGGAAAAACCTGGCGCTGCCCGCGCGTCTGCCTGAGGGCTATCACTCCCTCACGCTGACCCAGTCTGATGAACGCTGGCACTGCCGGGTGATTGTTGCCCCGGAACGCTGCTACGAACCGCTGGCGTTGAAAGAGAAAGAAAAACTGTGGGGCGCCTGCGTGCAGCTCTACACCCTGCGTTCTGAAAAGAACTGGGGAATTGGCGACTTTGGCGACCTGAAAGCGATGCTGCCTGAGATAGCCAAACGCGGCGGGGCATTTATTGGCCTCAACCCGATTCACGCGCTCTACCCGGCGAACCCGGAGAGCGCCAGCCCGTACAGCCCGTCTTCACGCCGCTGGCTGAACGTCATTTATATCGACGTCAACGCGGTGGAGGATTTCCAGCTCAGCGAAGAAGCGCAGACCTGGTGGAAAAAACCGGCTACGCAGAACGTGCTGAAAACCGCCTGCGATGCGGTGTGGGTTGATTACACAGCGGTAACGGAACTGAAAATGACCGCGCTGCGTATGGCGTGGACGCGTTTCGCTAAACGCGATGACGCACAGATGACCCAGTTTCGTCACTTTGTTGAACGTGAAGGTGACAGCCTCTATTGGCAGGCGGCGTATGACGCGCTGCACGCCAACCAGGTGAAAATCGACAAACTGCGCTGGGGCTGGCCTGCCTGGCCGGAAGCGTATCAGGACGTCGATAGCCCGGAAGTCCACGCCTTCTGCGAGCAACATGCCGATGAAGTCGATTTCTATCTTTGGCTGCAATGGCTGGCGTACACCCAGTTTGCTGCCTGCTGGCAGGAAAGCCAGCAATATGACATGCCGATTGGCCTCTATCGCGACCTGGCTGTGGGCGTGGCGGAAGGCGGCGCGGAAACCTGGTGTGACCGTGAGCTTTACTGCCTGAAAGCGTCAGTGGGTGCACCACCGGATATCCTTGGGCCGTTGGGGCAAAACTGGGGCCTGCCGCCGATGGATCCGCACATCATTACCGCGCGTGCCTACGAGCCGTTTATCGACCTGCTGCGCGCAAACATGAAAAACTGCGGCGCGCTGCGTATCGACCATGTGATGTCCGTGCTGCGTCTGTGGTGGATCCCTTACGGTGAAACGGCAGACCACGGCGCGTATGTGCATTACCCGGTGGATGATTTACTGTCGATTCTGGCGCTGGAGAGTAAACGCCATCGCTGCATGGTGATTGGTGAAGATCTCGGTACCGTACCGGTGGAGATTGTCGGCAAGCTGCGCAAGAGCGGGGTTTACTCGTACAAAGTGCTCTACTTCGAAAATGACAGCGACAAAACCTTCCGCGCACCAAAAGCCTACCCGGAACAATCCATGGCGGTTGCCACTACCCATGATCTGCCGACGCTGCGCGGCTACTGGGAAAGCGGTGACCTGACGCTCGGTCGGGCGCTGGGGCTTTATCCGGATGAAGTGGTGCTGCGTGGTTTGTATCAGGATCGCGAACTGGCGAAGCAGGGCTTGCTGGATGCGTTACACAAATATGGCGTGCTGCCAAAACGCGCCGGTCATAAAGCCAGCCTGATGAGCATGACCGACACGCTCAACCGCGGTATGCAGCGTTATATCGCTGACAGCAACAGTGCGCTGCTGGGGCTGCAACCGGAAGACTGGCTGAATATGGAAGAGCCGGTCAATATCCCTGGTACCAGCGATCAGTACAAAAACTGGCGTCGTAAGCTGACTACCAGTCTTGAGCAGATGTTTGCCGATGAACGGGTGAATAAGCTGATTAAGGATTTGGATAAGCGGCGCAAAGCGGCAGGTAAGAAGAAGTAAACGCGAAGCAAAGTATTCCCCTCACCCCGGCCCTCTCCCTTAGGGAGAGGGAGAAAACCGCACATACCTGACCACTAGCACAATCGGTTCCCTCTCCCTAAGGGAGAGGGTAAGGGTGAGGGTGAAAATCTCACATCAAACAACCATTCCGAGCAGCAGACAACCTACCAGACCACACACGGAGATGATGGTTTCCAGCATCGACCAGGATTTGATGGTCTCGCCGATAGTCAGGTTGAAGTACTCTTTGAACAGCCAGAAACCTGGATCGTTCACGTGAGAGAAGATAACACTACCGGAACCAACCGCGATAACCATCAGCTCCGGGCTCACGCCAGTAGTGGCAATCAGCGGGGCTGCGATACCACCGGCAGTAATTGCTGCAACGGTAGCAGAACCCAGTGCGATACGCAGCACGGCGGCGATAGACCAGGCCATCAGCAGCGGAGAAACGCTGGAGCCATGCATCATTGAAGCGATGTATTTGTCCACGCCACTATCAACCAGAACCTGTTTGAATGCGCCGCCACCACCGATGATCAACAGCATCATGGCAATGATTTTGATGGATGAGGTCAGCGTATCGTTCACCTGATCCATGTTACGACCACGATTCAGGCCGAACGTGAACACGGCAATCAGGACGGCAATCAGCGTTGCCATGACCGGGTCACCGAAAAACTCAGCGTACGGCAGCACCGCGTGGCCTTTCGGCAGCACCATTTCTGCAATGGCGCGCAGGGCCATCAGAATAACCGGAACCAGAGCCGTCCAGACGCTCACGCTGAAAGAAGGCATTTCTTCTTCTGTGAAGGTTTTCGGGTTGTGCAGGCCTTCCGGAATCGGCTTGTCGATGCTTTTCAGGCAGCGCGCATAAACCGGGCCCGCCAGAATTACGGTCGGGATGGCCAGCAGCGTACCGTACAGCAGGGTTTTACCCATGTCTGCGTGGAAGATGGTTGCAATCGCAGTTGGGCCTGGGTGCGGCGGCAGGAAGCCGTGCGTAACGGACAGCGCAGCAGCCATCGGCACACCGATATACAGCAGCGGAATACGTGCGGAAGCGGCGATGGTGAACACCAGCGGCAGCAACAGGACGAAGCCGACTTCATAGAACAG
Organism: Pseudocitrobacter sp. RIT415; assembly: GCF_003057695.2. Classification (NCBI taxonomy): domain Bacteria; kingdom Pseudomonadati; phylum Pseudomonadota; class Gammaproteobacteria; order Enterobacterales; family Enterobacteriaceae; genus Pseudocitrobacter; species Pseudocitrobacter sp. RIT415. Next base: position 33,135 of record NZ_QBJC02000016.1, read on the forward strand.
GGCAAAACCGACGGTGAAACCGGTCAGAACCACTGCCCACTGAATATTTTTACGACCGAATTTTTCGATAAGCGTGGTGGCGATACGCTGAGCACCGCCGCAGTCTGCCAGCAGTTTTCCGAGCATTGCGCCGAAGCCCATAATCAGCGCAAGGCTGCCCAGGGTTCCACCTACACCGTTTTTGATGGAGACGATGACTTTGTCGAGCGGCATTCCCTGCATTAACCCGACGGCGAGCGCCACCAGGATAAGGGCAATAAAGCCGTTCATTTTAAAACGGATCATCAGCAGTAATAACAGGATAACCCCGATAGCTACTATGACTAATGGCATGATGCACCTGGCCTTTAATTTATATGGGTAACGTCATTGTTTCAGTGACAACGTCCAATTGTCCCCGGAGAGGGTGGACACACTTCTTTGCGTCGGAATCTCACTTATGCCAGCTAAAGGATAGCTGGCTATTGATCTGCGTGACGACGCTATGGGACGGATGATACGGGTAACATGCGGGAGTGAGAATTACCTGTGCAGCATAAATGTAAAAATTGCGACAGATGTCATACTATTTGCCGGGGTTTTGCAAAGATGTGTATAGGAAATTGCGAGCCATGTTGCGCGGTAACATTACGGTGGTGGATGGGTGCGGGGTGAGACATTCGCCGGATGCGGCTTGCGCCTTATCCGGCCTACAAAATCTGTACAAAACGTAGGCCCGATCGGGCAACAGCGAGCACAAAACCGTAGGCCCGGTAAGCGCAGCGCCACCGGGCAAAGGGAAGGGGGTAAAACTTAGTAGTAAGAGTGTTCGCCGCGCTGGTGTTCGGTCAGATCGCGCACGCCTTTTAGTTCCGGGAATTCGGCAAGCAGCTGCTTTTCAATCCCTTCTTTCAGCGTCACATCTACCATCGAGCAACCGTTACAGCCGCCGCCGAACTGAAGAATTGCGTAACCTTCGTCGGTGATTTCCATCAGCGTCACGCGGCCACCGTGGCCGGCCAGCTGCGGGTTAACCTGCGACTGTATCATGTATTCAACGCGCTCCATCAGCGGCGCATCATCAGACACTTTACGCATTTTGGCGTTAGGCGCTTTCAGGGTCAGCTGAGAACCCAACTGGTCGGTAACAAAATCAATTTCCGCATCTTCCAGATACGGTGCGCTCAGCTCATCGACATAAGCGGTGAGTTGTTCAAATTTCAGGGCAGTGTCACTTGCTTCCACCGCATCCGGCGGGCAATAAGAAACGCCACATTCTGCGTTTGGCGTGCCAGGATTGATAACAAATACGCGGATTTGTGTACCTTCTTCCTGATTTACCAGCAGTTTGGCAAAGTGCGCTTGTGCAGCATCGGAAATACGGATCATAGCTTTGGCCTAATAGTTGACTACTTTAGTTGGTTATAATACGCCCATCAGAGGGGGTCTACAAGGTGCGACACAGGCACCATACCTGAACGCTCGCCGCGCCGTTTCGCAAAAGCAGGCGGGAAATTTCGGCGACAGTGCTGCCCGTGGTGACGACATCATCCACAATCACCATATGGAGCCCCTTCACCGGTAATTCAAGCCGGAAGGCATTTTTCAGGTTGTGGGCGCGTAACCTTGCGCTGAGCTGGTGCTGGGTGGCGGTTTTTCGCACGCGTTTAAGCGCGTGAGGATGCCAGGCGCAGCCGAGCCATTTCGCGAGCGACTGACACAACAGATCGCTCTGATTAAATCCCCGTCGCCAGTGACGCCGCTGCCAAAGCGGCACGCTGATGAGCCGGTCTGGCCGGGGGAATTCCGGCGTTTGCCGCGCCTTCAGCAGCATTAGCCGTGCCAGAATCGGGGCGAGCTCCGGTTTATCGCAGAATTTAAATTCATGAATCAAATGACTGAGCGGCGGGAGATAATCATTCACCGCTATTAACCGGCTCCAGGGCGGCGCCTTACGCAGGCAGCGCCCACATACGACATGCCCGGCGGCCGCCGGAAGGCCGCACTGTGGGCAGCGCGGTTGTGTGTTGAATAACGTTCGCGCGCAGCGGGAGCAGACGCCCCATCGTGAAATCGCCAGCGGCATTTGGCATAGCCAGCACAAGCTGTGGACTGTTAGCATATTGCACCTCGAAAGCTGGATGTGGGAACAATAACTGATGAACAACGTTTGGTGGCAAACCAAAGGTGAAGGAGATTGTCATCTTGTGCTGCTGCACGGATGGGGGCTGAATGCGCAGGTGTGGGATTGCATCACGGCGGAACTGAGCGCGCATTTCACGCTGCATCTTGTCGACCTGCCAGGCTTTGGCCGCAGCCGCGATTTCGGTGCAATGTCGCTGGATGCGATGGCGGAACATGTTCTCGCGCAGGCACCTGAACAGGCGATTTGGTTGGGCTGGAGCCTCGGTGGGCTGGTGGCGAGCCAGATAGCCCTGACGCATCCACAACGCGTCCAGGCGCTGATTACCGTCGCGTCATCCCCGTGCTTCTGCGCGCAGGACGACTGGGCCGGTATCAAGCCCGAGATTCTGGCGGGCTTCCAGCAGCAATTGAGCGAAGATTTTCAACGTACCGTTGAGCGTTTCCTCGCACTGCAAACGCTGGGCACGGAAAGCGCCAGGCAGGATGCGCGTGCGCTGAAAAGCACAGTGCTTTCACTGCCGATGCCGACCGTCGATGCGCTTAATGGCGGGCTGGAGATCCTGAAAACCGCTGATTTGCGTCAGGCGCTGACCTCACTGGAGAAACCTTTCCTGCGTCTTTATGGCCGACTGGATGGTCTGGTACCGCGCAAGATAGTTCCTGAGCTTGATGCCCTGTGGCCACAGAGTGAATCGTACCTTTTTGCCAAAGCCGCCCATGCACCGTTTATCTCGCATCCGGATGAATTTTGTCAGGTTATTCGCGAGTTTGCTGACGCTAAAATTTAATTTTTGCGCCCACATGGCAAAAGTTTCAAAGCGGAATAATACTTATCCTGCCGGTACGCTTAATGCGTTGATAGCCGTTGCGTACCGTATATAAAACAAAAACTTATATAAGGATAACGTTATGAAACTCGTTACAGGTATTGTCGCGACGCTGGTTATGGGCTCGCTCTCTTTCGGTGCATTAGCGGCGAAAGAAATTCAGAAAGAAGATGTCGCGAAGATGAATCTCACCAAAATTGGTGAAATCACGACCTCACGCACCACTTCACCGATGGATGCGAAGCGCGATTTGTCAAAAAAAGCGGATGAGCTGGGCGGGAAGTACTATGTGATTATCGCCGGTTCAAAGAATGAAAAAACCGTGCACGGTAACGCAGACGTTTATAAGTAATTAAAAAAGCGGGTCTTCGGACCCGCTTGAGACTGATGACAAACGCAACATTGCCTGATGCGCTATGCTTATCAGGCCTACAGGTTTCTGCAATATATTGAATTTGCACTATTTTGTAGGCCGGATAAGGCGTTTACGCCGCATCCGGCAAGAACAAAGCGCACTTTGCCATTAGCACAGCACCCACCACTCGCTCAGGCAGACGCGTCCTTCCGGGCACTGCTTACAGCTTCCCGACAGACAACCATCCGCCTCTTCCTGTACGCGACGCGCTTTACCCATCGCTTCCAGACGTTCCAGCATGGCATCGATCATCGGCTGCGGCGTGTGTAACTGCGCGCTGAGTTGTGATGCCCCCATACGCCCTTGCAGTGCCAGCATATCGCGAACCTCAATTAACGATGCCATCGCCTCTCCTTAGTGGCAACTGCCAGAAGTTTCGTGGGCGTGAACGGTTTTACGCGTCGCCAGCAGGTTCACATCTACGCGGCTACGAGCCCGGCGCAGCGCGCCAATCACGATTACGTTAAACAGAATCACTGCCAGAATGCACACCAGGCTGTACTGCGGATGTTGTTTAAAGCTGGTCGCCTGATAGAACAGTGTCGACAGCGAGTAAGCGACGTTCAGCCCCCACAGCACCGAGAAGCCCATCCAGCCGCGGCTGGATTCACGGGCAATCGCACCCATTACCGAAATGCACGGAATGTAGAGCAGGACGAAAATCAGGTAGCTGTAGGCCGCTGCTGCGCTGCCGAATTTGCTGCTCATCACGCCCATCGCGCCGGTCGCCATTTCGCCGTCGCCCTTACTGGCTTCGATTGGGTTCGCCAGCACGCTCAGGCTAAAGGTGTCTTTCAGGCTCTGCCAGGTTTCATCGGCTGCGCCCAGAAGCTCATCGGTCAGGCTGAAGGTGGCCGGGTCAAAATCCTCTTCCTGGATATTTTCAGCCGTGTAGAGGGTGTTCAGCGTACCGACCACCACTTCTTTCGCCATCGCCCCGGTAAACAGGCCCACTGCCGCCTGCCAGTTGTCTTCATGCACACCAATCGGTTTCAGCAGCGGCGTTAACTGACGGCTGACAGAGGCGAGGGCAGAGTCATTGATGTTATCAACCGCCTGGCCGCTCAGGGAGAAGCTGTTCAGCGCACTCAGGAAAATACTGACGATAACGATGACTTTACCCGCGCGAACTACAAAACCTTTCAGGCGTTGCCAGGTCTGAATAAACAGGCTCTTCAGATGCGGGATGTGATAAACCGGCAGCTCCATCACGAACGGCGAGGCTTCACCACGCATGATGGTGTATTTCAGCATCAGACCGGTGAGGATCGCCATCACGATGCCCAGTACGTAAAGCGAGAAGACCGCCAGCGCGCCCTGTTGACCAAAGAACGCCGCCGCGAAGACGGCGAAGATTGCCAGACGTGCGCCGCAGGACATAAACGGCGCCATCATAATGGTCATCAAGCGTTCACGCGGCGCATCGAGTGTACGTGCGCCCATGACCGAGGGCACGTTACAGCCGAAACCGACAATCAGCGGTACGAAGGATTTGCCCGGCAGGCCAAGCGACTGCATTAAACGGTCCATCACGAATGCGGCACGCGCCATGTAGCCGGAGTCTTCAAGGAAGGAGAGGAACAGGTACATCATGCCGATTTGCGGCACCAGCGGCAGCACGGTGTTGATCCCGCCGCCAATCCCTTGTGCAAGGAAAATGGTCAGCCATTCCGGGAAGTGCAGCGTTGCGCCTACCCATTGAATGCCGTGAATAAAGATAGCGACCGAGCCGCCATCGAAAATAGGCTGCAATGCGCCGCCGATGTTAATTGCCAGCAGGAACATCAGGTACATCACGAACAGGAAAATCGGTAGCCCCAGCACGCGGTTGAGCACGATTTTATCCACCGCCGCGGTGAAGCGGCTGGGCTCGGCGGTTAGCGTGTTACTGACGCTGTCGCAAATGGCTGAGATGCTCTGATAACGCGCATCGGCGATGTGCAGTGCAGGGTCGTCCAGTTCGTCGTTAAGATTCGCTAATGCAATATCGAGTTTGTCCGCCGCATCGCCTGCGTAGGCGCGGCTGTAGATATCGCCTTCCAGCATCTGCATGCCGAGCCAATGGCGCTGTTTCGCTGGAATGGATTCCGGCATCGCGCGCGCCAGATTCTCTGCTTCACGCAGCAGCGGGGCGGCGTAATGCACCAGCTCAATCTCATCGTTGCTTTGATAGCGGTCAACTGCCAGCTTCAGGGCGTCGATCCCGCGGCCACGCGTGGAAACCAGCGGAACCACCGGGCAACCCAGACGGGCGGAGAGGGCGTCGATATCAATGCGGATTTGCTGTTTTTCCGCAATATCCAGCATGTTAAGCGCCACGATGCAGGGAATGCCCAGCTCAAGCAGTTGCAGCGTCAGGTAAAGGTTGCGCTCAAGGTTGGAGGCATCGACGACGTTAATCAGTAAATTCGCATCGCCGCTTAAAATATAGTGACAGGCAATCTGTTCATCGAGTGATGTCTGCGAGGAAATCGTCGTCAGGGAATAGGTTCCCGGCAGATCTACCAGAGTGACGTTATGGTCAGTGGTTGAAAAACTCCCTTCTTTACGCTCGACCGTTACCCCGGACCAGTTCCCCACACGCTGACGTGCGCCGGTTAATTGATTGAATAATGTTGTCTTGCCGGAATTAGGATTACCAATTAAGCCAATGGTTAGTTTTTTCATTTTTTGTGAACTCTATAACAGCTAAATCGGATTAACGGGAAACGGATTCAAGATCCAGAAATTCCAAATCTTTTTTGCGTAGGACTAAACTGACTCGACGCGTTTCAATATGAATGGGATCGCCTAATGGCGCGACACGCACTACCTGGAAAGAGGAGCCGGGCAGCATACCAAGCGACAGCAGTTTCTGACGCCAGGCCGGGCTGATTTCACGGGAGAAGCCAGTAATTTTCCACGCACTATCAGGAGTAAATTGCATAGGGCCTACTTATTTCATCGCGAGTCACTGTCGCGCGGGTTCAACAGAAACGAACGGAAAGGCGCGCGAACATGAGAGAGGTTAATTAATCTACAATACGATGATAATGAGAATGGTTTGTATCTTCAATAGATAAAATGTGACCGGATGTTCTTTCTGAGAATAAAGTGGCGCAAAGTTGATTTGGCTCAAAACAATTCGGGTAAACCGTATGTTTGTTTATTTCATCGAATGTTAATGCGGTGATAATAATGCTAAATATAAAAACGATTAACCTATTTCCGAAATAAAAAGCCCGATAATGTTTATCGGGCCCACAGACGTTTCTGGTTTGTAGGCCGGGTAAGCGCAGCGCCACCCGGCAAAACAAAGCGCACGATTTAGCGTTTTTTCCCCATCGCCGCCGCCAGCGCATCCATCATTGCGCTGTTACCCGCAGGCTGCGCATCGCGACCGCGTGGTTTCGCTGCTTTGGCCGCCGGGCGATTGCCCTGGTTGCGCTCATTGCTGCTACCGCCGCGACGAGCGTTGGTTTCACCCGGCTGCTCGTCCAGACGCATGGTCAACGCAATACGTTTACGCGGCAGGTCCACTTCCAGCACTTTCACTTTGACGATATCACCGGCCTTCACCACCGTATGCGGATCTTCCACGAACTTATCCGCCAGCGACGAGATGTGAACCAGGCCATCCTGATGCACGCCGATATCGACAAATGCGCCAAAGTTGGTGACGTTGGTGACCGCACCTTCCAGAATCATCCCCGGCAGCAGGTCGTTCATGGTTTCTACGCCATCAGCGAACTGCGCGGTTTTAAACTCAGGACGCGGGTCACGGCCCGGTTTTTCCAGCTCTTTAATGATATCGGTGACGGTTGGCACGCCGAAACGCTCGTCGGTGAATTCAGAGGCTTTCAGATTACGTAGCTCGCTGCTGTTGCCCATCAGATCTTTCAGCGCCTGCTGAGTCCGCGCCAGGATACGCTCGACCACCGGATACGCTTCCGGGTGCACCGTTGAGGCATCCAGCGGGTTATCGCCGTGGTTAATACGCAGGAAGCCCGCGCACTGTTCAAACGCTTTTGGCCCCAGACGGCTGACTTTAAGCAGTTGCTGACGGTTCTGGAACTGACCGTTCTCATCGCGCCAGCTGACAATATTCTGCGCCATCATGCGCGTCAGGCCCGCTACGCGGGTCAGCAGCGGCACGGAGGCGGTATTCAGGTCTACGCCCACGGCGTTCACGCAGTCTTCCACCACCGCATCCAGTTTACGTGCCAGCGAGGTCTGGCTGACGTCGTGCTGATACTGGCCGACACCGATAGATTTCGGGTCGATTTTTACCAGCTCGGCGAGCGGATCCTGCAAACGACGGGCGATAGAAACCGCGCCACGCAGGGAAACGTCGAGATCCGGGAATTCCAGCGCCGCCAGCTCAGACGCGGAGTAAACCGATGCGCCTGCTTCGCTGACGATCACTTTCTGCGCCGTCACTTTCGGGAACTGTTTCTGCACGTCGAGGAAGAAACGCTCCGTTTCGCGTGAAGCCGTACCGTTACCGATAGCGACCAGCTCAACGTTATGCTTCTCGCACAGCGCTGCCACGGCAACGGCTGCTTTCGCCGCCTGCCCCGTATGCGGGTAGATGGTGTCGGTGGCGACCAGTTTGCCCGTCGCATCGACCACAGCCACTTTCACGCCGGTACGCAGGCCCGGATCGAGGCCCATCGTCGCGCGCAGGCCCGCAGGTGCGGCCATCAGCAGGTCGTGCAGGTTACGGGCGAAGACGTTAATTGCTTCGTCTTCCGCGCGCTCGCGCACGGTGCCCATCAGTTCGGTTTCCAGGTGCATCAGCACCTTGATGCGCCACGTCCAGCTCACTACGCCTTTACGCCAGCTATCCGCCGGGGCGTTGTTCAGGCGCAGGCCGAGGTGATCGATAATAATCTGTTCGCCGTGGCTCTCTTTTGGCGGCTCGTCGAACTGCGGGTCGGCATTCAGCGAGAGTTGCAGGATGCCTTCGTTGCGACCACGGAACATCGCCAGCGCGCGGTGAGACGGCACGGTAGAAATCGGTTCGTGATGGTCGAAGTAGTCGCGGAATTTCGCGCCTTCTTCCTCTTTGCCTGCCACCACGGTCGCCACGATGTGGGCGTTTTTCCACAGATAATCACGCACTTTCGCCAGCAGGCCCGCGTCTTCAGCAAAACGCTCCATCAGGATATAGCGCGCGCCATCCAGCGCGGCTTTGGTGTCCGCTACGCCTTTGTCGGCATCGATAAATTTGGCGGCTTCCGTTTCCGGGTCATGTGACGGTTCGTTCCACAGCAGCTCAGCCAGCGGTTCCAGCCCGGCTTCAATGGCGATTTGCCCGCGTGTGCGACGTTTTTGTTTATACGGAAGGTAGAGGTCTTCGAGTTCTGTTTTACTGAGGGTGCCGTTGATGGCTTTTTCCAGCGATTCGGTGAGTTTACCTTGCTCGCTGATTGACTTGAGGATGGTCTGGCGACGATCTTCAAGTTCACGCAAATAGCCCAGTCGGGATTCCAGATTACGCAACTGCGTGTCATCCAGACCGCCGGTGACTTCCTTACGATAACGTGCAATAAACGGCACGGTATTCCCATCATCAAGCAGGCGAACGGCGGCTTCCACCTGTTCTGCGCGTGCCTGAAGTTCACCCGCAATAATGCGGCAGAGCGAATCATTCATCATGGTGTTGTCATCTGTTGGGTCGAAAAAATCAGGGGATAGTTATACGGATTGACCGGCAAAAATGCCAGTCGCCACCGTATTCTCTCGGATTGTTCCAGGCGCGCTACTTCACATATTCGATCTCATTGATGTACCAGCTCGCTTCACCGGCGGGCGTTTGCACCACTGCCAGATCGCCAACCTCTTTTTTTAGCAGGCCGCGCGCCATTGGCGAATCAATTGAGATGTAGTCATTACGGCCAAATATTTCATCGTAGCCGACAATGCGAAAGCGTTTCACATCGCCGTCGTCGTTTTCAATTTCCACCCATGCGCCAAAGAAGACTTTTCCTTCCTGCTGCGGTGAATAATCAACAATTTTTAGGTTTTCCAGACATTTGGTGAGATAACGCACGCGGCGGTCGATTTCACGCAGGCGCTTTTTATTGTACTGGTAATCGGCGTTTTCACTGCGATCGCCAAGGCTTGCAGCCCAGGTCACTTTTTTGGTGACTTCCGGGCGTTCCTCGCGCCAGAGGTAATCCATCTCTTTTTTCAGTTTTTCATACCCTTCACGGGTAATTAAAGGCGTTTTCATCCGCGTTTCCTGCCTTCTGCTGGCCTGTTGGAAAGCACAAAAGAGTCCAACAGGATGAATAATGTGTCTTATGATTAAATGTATACTTAAGCCGCTGTAAAATATGCTTTGTAACAATTTAGCCTGGAATTTATACCAGATTTAACTGGTGACCGGCTTACGCTTTTTTAAGAATACGCACTCATAATTGTTGCGAACCTTTGGGAGTAAAAACAATGCAAGAGAATTATAAGATTCTGGTGGTCGATGACGACATGCGCCTGCGTGCGCTGCTTGAACGTTATCTGACCGAGCAGGGTTTCCAGGTTCGAAGCGTAGCCAACGCCGAACAGATGGATCGCCTGTTAACCCGCGAATCCTTCCATCTTATGGTACTGGATTTAATGCTGCCAGGCGAAGACGGTTTGTCCATTTGCCGCCGTCTGCGTAGCCAAAGCAACCCAATGCCGATCATCATGGTGACGGCGAAGGGCGAAGAAGTTGACCGTATCGTCGGGTTGGAAATCGGTGCTGATGACTACATTCCAAAACCGTTCAACCCGCGTGAACTGCTGGCCCGTATTCGTGCGGTGCTGCGTCGTCAGGCGAACGAACTGCCGGGCGCGCCTTCTCAGGAAGAGGCGGTGATTGCCTTCGGTAAGTTCAAGCTGAACCTCGGTACGCGTGAAATGTTCCGTGAAGATGAGCCGATGCCGCTGACCAGCGGGGAATTTGCAGTACTCAAAGCGCTGGTGAGCCATCCGCGTGAACCGCTCTCCCGCGATAAGCTGATGAACCTGGCGCGCGGTCGCGAGTACTCCGCGATGGAGCGTTCCATCGACGTCCAGATCTCCCGCCTGCGCCGCATGGTGGAAGAAGATCCGGCCCATCCGCGCTATATTCAGACCGTTTGGGGTCTGGGTTACGTCTTTGTCCCGGACGGTTCTAAGGCATGAGGCGATTGCGCTTCTCGCCGCGAAGCTCGTTTGCCCGCACGTTATTGCTGATTGTCACCTTGCTGTTTGTCAGCCTGGTGACAACCTATCTTGTGGTGCTGAACTTCGCGATTCTGCCAAGCCTCCAGCAGTTTAATAAAGTTCTCGCCTACGAAGTCCGTATGCTGATGACCGATAAACTTGAGCTGGAGGACGGTACGCAGCTGGTGGTGCCGCCTGCGTTCCGCCGCGAAATTTACCGCGAACTTGGTATCTCGCTCTATTCCGATGAAGCGGCGGAAGAGGCGGGGCTGCGCTGGGCGCAGCATTATGAATTTTTAAGCCAGCAGATGGCGACGCAACTGGGTGGCCCAACGGAAGTGCGCGTTGAGGTCAACAAAAGCTCGCCCGTCGTCTGGCTGAAAACCTGGTTGTCTCCCAACATCTGGGTGCGTGTTCCCCTTACCGAAATTCATCAGGGCGATTTCTCGCCGCTGTTCCGTTACACACTCGCAATCATGCTGCTGGCGATAGGCGGCGCGTGGCTGTTTATCCGCATTCAGAACCGACCGTTAGTCGACCTCGAACATGCGGCGCTCCAGGTCGGTAAAGGGATGATCCCGCCGCCGCTGCGCGAATATGGCGCGTCGGAAGTGCGTTCGGTAACCCGCGCCTTTAACCATATGGCCGCGGGCGTGAAACAACTGGCCGATGACCGCACCTTGCTGATGGCGGGCGTCAGCCACGACCTGCGCACGCCGCTCACCCGTATTCGTCTGGCGACGGAGATGATGGGCGAGCAGGACGGCTATCTGGCGGAGTCGATCAACAAAGATATCGAAGAGTGCAACGCCATTATCGAACAGTTCATCGACTACCTGCGCACCGGGCAGGAGATGCCGATGGAGATGGCGGATCTTAATGCTGTGCTTGGCGAAGTGATTGCCGCCGAAAGTGGTTATGAGCGCGAGATTGAGACCGATCTCCAGGCGGGGGAAATTCTGCTGCGTATGCATCCGCTCTCCATCAAACGCGCGCTGGCGAATATGGTGGTGAACGCGGCGCGTTACGGTAATGGCTGGATTAAAGTTAGCAGCGGCAGCGAACTCAACCGCGCGTGGTTCCAGGTGGAAGATAACGGTCCGGGGATTAAACCCGAGCAGCGCAAACATCTGTTCCAGCCGTTTGTGCGCGGCGATAGCGCCCGCAGCACCAGCGGCACGGGGCTTGGGCTGGCAATTGTGCAGCGTATTATCGATAACCATAACGGCCTGCTGGAGATTGACACCAGCGAACGTGGCGGACTGTTGATTCGCGCCTGGCTTCCGATTCCGGTGGCGCATGTACAGGGGCCGGTGAAAGAGGGTTAAAGCCCCCTCACCCTAACCCTCTCCCTCAGGGAGAGGGAACCGATCGTGCCCGTTGTTTTCCCCCTCTCCCTGTGGGAGAGGGCCGGGGTGAGGGGCTGTCGCAGGCCGGGCACACTCGCTAAACCCTGGCCAAAAAAAATCCCCCAACCTCACGGAAGGGGGATTTCATCATCTATCCTGGCCGATTACAGCTTTGGCCCAGCGCTGACCAGCGCGGCACCTGCTGGAGTATCGGTGTATTTCTCGAAGTTCTCGATAAACAGTTTCGCCAGTGCGGTGGCTTTTTCCTGCCACTGTTCCGGTGAACCGTAGGTGTTACGCGGGTCGAGAATGTGCGTATCCACGCCCGGCAGTTCGGTTGGGATCTGCAAATCGAACATCGGCAGGGTGAAGGTTTCTGCGTTATCCAGCGAACCGTTCAGGATGGCGTCGATAATAGCGCGGGTATCTTTAATCGAGATACGTTTGCCGGTGCCGTTCCAGCCGGTGTTGACCAGGTACGCCTGCGCGCCAGAGGCTTTCATGCGTTTCACCAGCACTTCTGCGTACTGCGTCGGGTGCAGCGACAGGAATGCCGCGCCGAAGCAGGAGGAGAAGGTTGGCGTTGGTTCGTTAACGCCACGCTCGGTGCCGGCCAGTTTGGCGGTAAAGCCAGACAGGAAGTGGTACTGCGTTTGATCGGCGGTCAGACGAGAAACCGGCGGCAGTACACCAAACGCATCTGCCGTCAGGAAGATAACTTTGGTCGCGTGACCTGCTTTGGAAACGGGCTTCACGATATTATCGATGTGATAAATCGGGTAAGAGACGCGGGTGTTCTCGGTTTTCGAGTTGTCGTCGAAATCGATGGTGCCATCGGCACGTACTACCACGTTTTCCAGCAGCGCATCGCGGCGAATCGCGTTGTAGATTTCCGGTTCCGCTTCTTTAGAGAGCTTGATGGTTTTCGCGTAGCAACCGCCTTCGAAGTTGAAGACGCCATCGTCGTCCCAGCCGTGCTCGTCATCGCCAATCAGGCGACGTTTCGGGTCGGTGGACAGCGTGGTTTTGCCGGTGCCGGAAAGACCAAAGAAGACCGCCACATCACCTTTCTCGCCCACGTTCGCGGAGCAGTGCATGGACGCGATGCCCTTCAGCGGCAGCAGGTAGTTCATGATAGAGAACATCCCTTTTTTCATTTCGCCGCCGTACCAGGTACCGCCAATCAGCTGAATGCGCTCGGTCAGGTTGAAGGCAATGAAGTTCTCAGAGTTCAGACCCTGTTCTTTCCACTGCGGGTTGGTGCATTTCGCGCCGTTCATCACGATAAAGTCTGGCTTGAAGGTTGCCAGTTCTTCTTCAGTGGGGCGAATAAACATGTTTTTGACGAAGTGTGCCTGCCAGGCGACCTCGGTGATGAAGCGCACGGAAAGACGGGTATCTTCGTTCGCGCCACAGAAAGCGTCGATAATAAACAGACGCTTACCAGAAAGTTGTTTTGAAACGAGTCCTTTCAGGTGCTGCCAGGTTTCCTGAGAGAGCGGCTTGTTGTCGTTCTTTCCTTTGCCTTTATCAGACCACCAAACGGTATCACGGGTTGTGTCATCACGGACGATGTACTTATCTTTCGGTGAACGGCCGGTAAAGATACCGGTGTCGACGTTGATAGCACCGAGATTGGTCAGGACGCCACGCTCGTAACCTTCCAGGTTAGGATCAAGCTCTTCCTGATACAGCGTGTCGTAATCCGGATTGTAGACAATCTCCTGTGCATCGTTGATACCATAAGCCTTGAGATCCTGCGGAGTTAAACCATTGCGCATTTCACTGCTCCTTAGCCAATTGTATTGCTACAAATTCTATGGGTATTTTAGGGGTGTTGACCGCGACCAGGCTCATAGATTTACGTATCCCGACAAAACGTCTACTTACGAATTCATTGTGACTCCTGTCACGAAGCGGCACCGATTATGGCAGGAAAATGACTTGAATTGGGGTAAATGTTCTTAATTGGTTAAAAAATGGTTTAAAATACGATGTTTATGTGAATGTAATCGCATTTCTGAAAGAAAATTACGTAACCCTTTCATGAAAAAAATCGATTCACCTCGCTGAGCCATTTTGCGAATTTCCACACTTTCTGAGCCTGATAGCAGACCCAATGTGATATTCGCGCTTACAGCCCATTGGTGAATACGGACAGGGATAACGTTGAATTTTCCCGCCCCACGTGATGTTCGAGAGCTAAAGTTGTTACTCTGGGGATACAACAGAATTTAAAAAAATGCCCGGTGGCGTTACGCTTACCGGGCCTACATATGGCATTTTTCAAAGCCGGATAATTAATGCACCTGCGGATCTGCCGGAGAGGCATTATTGCGGATTTCCGCAATATCCATGGCGTTGAAAACGTAATGGCTACCGCAGTAATCGCAGTGCATATCGATTTCGCCTTCATCGGCCAGGATGCTGTCGATTTCTTCATCCGGCAGCGTTTTCAGCGCGCCAGCACAGCGCTCACGGGAGCAGGTACACTTGAACTCAACGTCCTGCGGGTCGTAGATCGTCACTTCTTCTTCGTGATACAGACGCCACAGCACATCGTTCGCCGGCAGGGTGAACAGCTCTTCGCCTTTGATGGTCTCGGTTAGCGCTGCCAGGTGATCGAAATCATCACGCTGCGCGTCCTGTGCAGGCATCACCTGCAACAGCATACCGCCAGCCGCGGGTTTACCGTTCGCTTCGCCGGTGCGGATAAACAGACGCGTCGGTAACTGCTCAGAGCGCTGGAAGTAATCTTCCAGACATGCCGCCAGCGTATCACCTTCCAGACCCACCACGCCCTGATAGCGTTCGCCCTCTTCCGGGGTAATGGTGATAACCAGATAGCCATTCCCGACCAGCGCTTTCAGGTCTGCATCGGCAGGAATATCGCCCTGCACGCGCGCCACGCCGCGCAGCTGCTGCTGGTTGTTGCCGTTGATCACGGCCAGCGTCATCGGGCCATCACCCTGCAACTGAACGGTAATATCGCCCGCGAACTTCAGCGTTGCGGTCAGCAGGCTGGTGGCAACCAGCAGCTCGGCCAGCACGTTTTTCACCGGCTGCGGGTAGTCGTGGTTCGCGAGGATCTGTTCGAGGGTGTCTGATACGGTGACCAGTTCGCCACGGACGGCATAGTTTTCAAACAGATAGCGATGTAATTGATCGTGTTGAGTCATAATTTTCTCTCTTGAGGCGCCAGTCACTCACTGTCGCCATATTTAAATCTCATCAGGTCGCGGCGCTCTTTTTTATCCGGGCGTCGGTCCGGATGCGGCATCGTCAGCGCGTTGAGTTTACGTGCCAGCGCGACTTTCTCGCGCTTCTCAATGCTTTCAGCCGTCTCTTCATAAAGCAGCATGGCTTCGCTGGCCGGGCGACGCTGTTCGGTAATGTTTTTCACCACTACCACGCGTTCGTCGTTGCCCTGGCGTAAGGTTATCTGTGCGTTGAGTTCGACTATTTTACTGGGTTTGCTGCGCTGCCCGTTATAGTGAACCTTGCCACCGTCAACCATCTCCCTCGCCAGTGCCCGGGTTTTATAGAAGCGTGCGGCCCATAACCATTTATCCAGCCGTACGCCCGCTACGGACTTCTCTTTCATGGTCACTCCTTCACTTGAGTGAGGGGATCAGACGACGGTAATCATTCAGGGCGGGATGACGTAAATAGCTTTTGTCCGCCAGACCGGAGTCCGGGTTGGTGACGCCTAAACAGTAGCGAATACCAAATGTCGCTGCCGCGTCCAGAATCGCCTCGCTGTCGTCGATAAACAGCGTGCGCTCCGCTTTCAGCCCTGTATGTTCCGCTACCGCCTGCCACAACCGCTGATCCTCTTTCGGATAACCAAATGTGTGGGTGGAAAGCAATAAATCAAGGTGTGCATCAAGACCGGTGTGTTCCAGCTTAACGGAAAGGTTGTACGGATGCGCGTTGGTCAGCAGAATGCGCCGCTTACCGCTCGCCTGTAAGGCATTGAGAAAAGGCACAGTATCATCACGCAGCGCCGCACGCGGCCCCTGCTCGCGGGTCATCGCACAAATATCCAAACCCAGCCGGTCACTCCAGTAATCAAGACAGTACCAGTTTAGCGTATGCTGCACATCGTGGTACTCCTGGCGCAGCGCGTCACGCGCTTCCTGTGGCGTCAGACCTTTCTGGCTGCCATAAGTCTCAGGCACCAGCGTTTGCCAGAAGTAATTATCGAATGCGAGGTCGAGCAGCGTACCATCCATATCCAGCAGGACGGTATCGACGTCCTGCCAGGCGATGTCAAAATGCATGAGGAGCCTCCAGCCAAAGAATTGCGCGACAGGTTAGCACAACCTGCCGCTTTGCTTCATTGTGGATGGGATCATTGATGCGGCATATTTTGCTCATAATCCTCAGGGTTGGAGAGCAAAACAGGGTTGGTGCAGCTTTCGTAATATTTCTGAATTTCGACCAAACGCTCGCGATGACGCTGATACCGGCGTAGCGCCTGAACGCCATTGTAGACGGCGCAGATAATCATCGTAATCATCAACAGGGTGGTCGCCAGATAGCGCCACAGACCGCTACTGTCCGGCATGCGGTGCAGGTTAACGTGCTGCGTGCCGTTAGCGTCGGTAAAGATATTGGTGACGATGCCTTCTGCGTGGAACGGGGTGTGCATCAGCATTCCCGCCAGACGCTGGAACTCGCTCCACTGCTGATGCGCCGGAAAGTCATACAGGCTCATCGTCGGATAAGGTTGGGTGACGAGATCGCTGCCTTCATCGCTGGTGATAAGAAAACCGCCGGGTGCCGGGCTGTTCAGCGCCTGTGCCGCGCGCGAAGTTTCCCGCAGAATAAATGGCGCGGTGGAAGTATCGACCAGATTATCGAGCGACTCAGCGCTAACCGGTCGCAGTAGAACGTTCACGCCGTCCAGACGCCCCGAATTGGCGCGCTTAACCAGCGTTTCCCAATCGCGCGTGTTCCCCAGGTTCACCAGCGCATTTTTGAGGCGCGAGCATTCGTCTGCTGCCGAACAAAGATCTTTGGTTTTCAGCACAATATCGGCAAAGTCATCCAGCAGCACCATGCCTGATTTTTGAATCGCCGAGCGCAGAGCCGGGCTGACGCGCGAACTGTCATCCGGCGTTGGGTGCAGCTGACGGTTCACCGCCTGCACCAGCGCCGTAGCTTTATTCACGATATCGGATTCCGGCAGCGGCAGGCGCGGCGCGTTATTCCAGATAATCTGCGAGCAGTCGAATGGCAGGAATGGCGAACTTTCCTGTGCCGTCCAGGTGCCCGGCGAGTGAATATTACACATCCCGGTGCCCTGAAGCTGTAGCGTATCACCGACGCGCACGCCTGCTTTAGTAAGCTGATCGACGGTGGTGGCTTCAATCACCTGCGCGCCTTTCAGCCAGGAGAGCGTGAATTTAAACGGCATGTTGAGCGGCACGCTCACCCATAGCATCACCACCACCAGCAGCGCGCCACCGGCAATAACGGCGCTACGCAGCCAGTGCTGAAGCGGGAAATTTTTGACCTCATCATGCAGTGACAGGAAACGTCCCTGGCGTACCACGTGGCGGTCGAGATAGATATCGATATCGGTTTGCTGACCAAGATCTTGTGCGACAAACGGCTGCCAGTGGCGTGGATAGATCAGGTCGATAATGCCGAGCGAGATGTTGTTAATGTGCTCCTGGTCGTTTTCACCGAACAGACCCCAGCGTTTTGGCGTGCCGCGCAGGCAGTGGATCTCACGCAGCGACGTTTTGGTCGGCGGCGCAAACAGCCCCCACAGACCGGCCAGCAGCAGTAAAACCGCACCGCCCAGCAACCACGGGGTAAACACGCCAGGCAGGACCAGGCTGCAATAGAAAAGCAGAAACGCGCCAACTATCAGCAGCGCTTCCCGTAGCCCGTCCGGGCGGCTTAGCGCGTACTCTTCATGCGTCTCCTGACGAATATTGAGCAACTCGATTTGTTCGCTCTCTTCACCGCGAATCGACGCCTGCGTCGAGGTGGGTGATTCCAGCGCTTTACGCTGGCCTTCAAGGGTGTACTCTTTCAGAGAATAACCGTTGAGGGCAATCACCAGCGGAATATCCTCGGTGACGATAAGCTCGATGCTGTTTTCATCGTTGATGTGCTGTTCCCAGAAGGGGGGCAGATGCACTTCGATGGAGTCGAGGAAATAGCGCCATTTGTTGGGATCGTCGGTCGTAATGCCGTAGCGGGTAATGGCGCGGGTCAGGGTGAAAACGGTATTGCTTTGCGCATTCAACGAGATAAGCGCAGGGGCGACCGTGGAACCCGACGCGGGGATCTGCTGGCTCTGGTTGAGATCTTCAAGATAGTTCTCAATGCCGCGACGTTCTTCGTCGGTTAATTTGCGCGTGGTCGCGCCAGGGAACGCATGCAGCCAGGGTAAACGGCGTCGCTTTGCGCGCATGCGAATATACCAGCCCGCCACCAGGGCACAGACCAGTATCGCAGCGGTAAAGAGAGTCAATGTGCCCATGCTATTGCCATTATCCTTATTTTTGTCGGTCGCTTCATTCGTCTTTTTTATTATTCACTTTTAATACGAATGACTCAGGTCTTCACAGATTTGTTGCACACTATCGCAACTCGCGAGGATAACAAACCCCTCTGGCAGCGAATATCAGCAAATTCTCAAATTTGTTTCAACTTCTTGACTTTTTGGAACAAATAAGGGTTATCAAAAACAATAGTTACGAAAATGTAAATAACAGCCATTTTAAATTGCCGGAATGCGCCTCCTGGCTCACAATGACAACAGTCATCACAGCAAAGAACGGTCCAATGAGTAAACCATTACAAAAACCCACGATTCTCCATGTTGAAACGGTCGCGCGCTCCCGTTTATTTAATGTTGAAAGCGTGGATCTGGAGTTTAGTAACGGAGTACGCCGCGTTTATGAACGCATGAAACCGTCGTCGCGTGAAGCCGTCATGATTGTGCCGGTGGTGGACGATCACTTAATTCTCATCCGCGAATATGCCGTGGGCACTGAATCCTATGAACTGGGGTTCTCTAAAGGGCTCATCGACCCAGGTGAAAGCGTTTTTGAAGCCGCGAACCGCGAGCTGAAAGAAGAAGTAGGATTCGGGGCCAACAACCTGACATTCCTGAAACAGCTCAGCATGGCGCCGTCTTACTTCTCCAGTAAGATGAATATCGTGGTGGCGGAAGACCTTTATCCCGAATCGCTGGAAGGCGATGAACCGGAACCGCTGCCGCAGGTGCGCTGGCCTATCGCCAATATGATGGAACTGCTGGAAGAGCCGGATTTCAACGAAGCCCGTAATGTGAGCGCGCTGTTTTTAGTGCGTGAGTGGTTGAAGGGGCAGGGCAGGCTTTAAAGAGAACAGCCGGGTAGCGTTTCGCTTACCCGGCCTACAATTCATGCATCTTGTAGGCCTGATAAGCGAAGCGCATCAGGCAATTTCGCTCTGCTGTCAGAACAGCTCCTGCGATTCCCCGTTATCAATAATTTCCGTTCCCACCTCGCGAATCGATTGATGCGTCGGTTGGGTGCCTTCGATAAAGTACTCGGCACGGCTGTTGCCGCCGCTGGCCAACTGGCCGGTGCTGCGGTCAATATTGATCGTGACGATACCCGGCGGCGGCGTTAACGGCTGCTCCGGTACGCCGGCCAGAATGGCTTTCATAAATGCATCCCACGCAGGCTGCGCACTTTTCGCACCGCCTTCGTAACCGGAAATCTGATCTTTAATCGCGCCAGAAGCAGACGTTCTGCCAAGATCGCGGCGGTGATCGTCAAAGCCAATCCACACTGAGGTTACCGCGCCCGGGCCGTAACCTGAGAACCACGCATCTTTCGAACTGTTGGTCGTCCCGGTTTTACCGCCGATATCGTGGCGTTGCAGGTCACGGCCCGCGCGCCAGCCAGTACCCTGCCAGCCCGGCTCGCCGAAGATATTGGTATTCATTGCGCTCTTAATCAGGAACGACAGCGGCGTGTTGATCACATGCGGGGCATACTCCTGCGCGCCGGTCTGTGCAACCAGCGACTGGTTAGCTTGTTCAAGCTGTGGCATCGGCACGCTGGAATTCTGCGGCGTTTGAGATGCGGCGACATCCTCAACGTTTTTGTTTTCCAGCACGTCAGATTTCTTCGTTTCACCGTAAATTACCGGGATATTACACTCCGGACAGGCGATTTTGGGTTTCGCTTCGAAAATGACACCGCCCTGATCGTTCTCAATCTTGCTGATAAAGTACGGATCAACCAGGAAGCCGCCGTTCGCCATTACCGCATAGCCGCGTGCGACCTGTAGCGGGGTGAAGGACGGTGAACCCAGTGCCAGTGATTCCGTGCGAACGATGTTCTCCGACGGGAAGCCAAAGCGCTGGAGATACTCCGCCGCATAATCGACGCCCATTGCACGCATGGCACGCACCATCACCACGTTTTTCGACTGACCTAAACCCTGGCGCAGGCGAATCGGGCCCGCGTATTCATTTGGCGAGTTCTTCGGACGCCAGTCTGAACCGGCCCCGGCATCCCAGCGGGAAATTGGCACGTCGTTCAGGATGCTGGCGAGCGTTAAGCCTTTGTCCATCGCCGCCGTGTACAGGAACGGCTTGATGTTGGAACCCACCTGACGCAGCGCCTGGGTGGCGCGGTTAAATTTGCTCTGGTTGAAATCGAAACCGCCGACCAGCGCGATGATCGCGCCATTCTGCGGGTTGATGGAAACCAGTGCCGAGTTTACATCCGGCACTTGCGACAACCACCAACTGTCGCCAACCTGACGTACCCAAATCTGCTGCCCGGCCTGTACGACTTCGTTAACGCGGCGCGGGGTTGGCCCCTGCGAGGTGTCGGAACGCCAGGCGCGTGCCCAGCGAACGCCTTCCATTGTCAGGGAAACAGAGGTGCCATCGGCCAGCTGTGCGGTCGCTTCCGTCGCGCCGGCAGACATCACCACCGCCGGGCGCAACGGCCCGTAGGTTGGCAGCGCTTTCAGAGAATCGGTAATTCTTTTGCTATCCCACGGCGTTTCGCCCACTTTCCACAGCACATTAGACGGGCCGCGGTAGCCGTGGCGCATATCGTAATCCATCACATTGGTTCGCACGGCTAATTGCGCGGCCTGCTGATTTTTGCGCGTGATGGTGGTGTAAACGCGATAGCCGTCTTCATACGCCTGCTCGCCGTAGCGCTTCACCATCTCCTGGCGCACCATTTCGGTCAGATATGGGGCAGAGAAGGCGATTTCTGGGGCATGGTAGTCGGCATCAATCGGCTGGCTACGCGCCTGATCGTACTGTGCCTGAGTGATATACCCCTCGTTCAGCATACGCGACAACACCACGTTACGACGGGCGGTTGCGCGATCCATTGAATAGAGCGGGTTGAAGGTGGAAGGCGCTTTCGGCAAACCGGCGATCACCGCCATTTCGCTCAGGCTCAGCTGATCGATGGATTTGCCGAAATAGACATGCGCCGCAGCGCCCACGCCGTAAGCGCGGTAACCGAGGTAAATTTTGTTCAGATAGAGTTCGAGGATCTCATCTTTGCTCAGCAACTGCTCGATGCGAATGGCCAGGAACACTTCCTTTATTTTACGCATCAGCGTCTTTTCAGGGCTGAGGAAGAAGTTACGCGCCAGCTGCTGGGTGATGGTACTCGCCCCCTGCGATGCGTGACCGGAGAACAGCGCGACGCTGGCGGCACGGAAAATCCCCACCGGGTCAACCCCGTGGTGCTCGTAGAAACGGCTGTCTTCCGTGGCAATAAACGCCTTCACCAGCTCAGGCGGCATTTGACTGAGGGTGACCGGAATACGCCGTTTTTCGCCATACTGGGCGATCAGCTCGCCGTCTGCGCTGTAAACCTGCATTGGAATTTGCAGACGCACGTCTCTGAGCGTCGCAACATCAGGAAGCTGAGGCTCAATATACTTGTAGAGGCCATAAACCGAGCCTGCTCCCAGCAGAATGCAACAGACTGCAAGGATTAATAAATACTTTACGAACTTCACCGGAGATTTCCCATTTAGTTTCATTTGGGCAGTTTATAAACAAACGCGCGGTAGTATAAAGGCAAGCCAGATGCATTGATATAGCCGTCACCATGATGGCGTTTAAGGGATATCACGAAATGGCTTTCGGATGCTGGCAAATAGGTCTTCATATTCAACAGGATAAAATCGCGGCCATCGCGCTGCAACGCGTGCGCGGCGGCTGGGCGTTGCGTCGCTGGTGGCTTCTGCCGCTGCCCGCGGATTTCTCCTCACTTTCACCCGCCCAGACGGAAAACGCGCTGGAGGCGGCTCTCTCTGCCTGGCGGCGCGAGCTTCCTTGGCAACATGCGGTTAGCCTGGCATTTCCTGCACACCGCACCTTACAGAAAACGCTGCCGCAGGCAGCCATGACGCTGCGTGACTGCGAGCAGGCGCAGTGGATCGCCAGCGCGATGGCGCAGCAGTTGGCAATGGAGCCTGCTGCGCTCTGTTTCGATTATCAGCCAAACATACTGGCAGATGGCTGGAGCGTGACAGCGGCTCAGCGTAAGGACATCGACCCGTTACAGCGCGTCGCGCACGCGCTCCGTTTGCATGTGACGGCGATTACGCCTGACGCCTGTGCACTGCGGCACTTTCTTCCCTGGCTGCCTCATGAGGCGGGCGGGCTGGCGTGGAAGGATAGTCGCCAGTGGCTATGGGCCAGCGCCTCAGGCTGGGGAAGCGTGTCGCGGGCGGAGGTGCCTTCGTTACAGCAACTCAGTACGCGACTAGCCATGCCTGAGCTGACGTTTTGTTGCGTGCAGGCTGAGAACGTTCCTCGCTTCGATCCCTGGTGTGTGATGGGGCAAATTCAGCCGCCACTGCCAGCAGACAGCGATGCGTTTGCCATCGCTATTGGCCTGGCGTTAGGAGCACAGGGATGAGCGCTTCGGTAAATTTTCTCCCCTGGCGGCAATCCCGCCAGCGAAAACGACGCCGCCTTGGGTGCCTCGTTTTGGCCGGTGTCATGCTGGCGCTCTTGATGTCAGGGGCCAGCAGGTTAGCGCAATCGCGACTGCAAGAGAGGCTGCTGGTTTGCCATGTTGATGCCGAGCGCCAGGTGATTCGCGCACTAACCCTGCGTGAAGAGCAGCTCGGACTCCGTCTGCAGGAACGCGAGCAGCAGCTGCGGCAACAGACTGCGCGACGGCAAACCCTTGCCTAGCAGGCGCGGCTGGCGGCGCTTGCCGAACAGTTGCCCACGCAGGCATGGCTGACCGGTCTGAGTTACCAGAACGACGTTTTGCAGCTTTCCGGCGTTCTGGTGCGTTTTTCCGCCTTGCACTCCCTTGATGAGCAGATGCAGCACATTGACGGTTTCCAGCCTGCCATCGCCGGAAAAATGGCGCGCGATAAAGACGGGCGTTGGCTGTTCAACTATCAGATGAAAAGGAGGGCCGTCGATGCTGCGCCCTGAACGCTGGCTCATTGGGATTGCCGGGCTGCTGTTGCTGGGGGGGAGCGGCGTGGCGTACCTGCTACGACCTGCATCCATCCCACAGAACGTCTGGACGCAGCAGCAGATATTACGTATCGCCCGCTGGCGGAGCGTGATGCCGCTACAGGCGGCGCTGAAGGTTGGCGGTGACACAGGCCTGGCTGCGAGCAAGCCTTTTTCCCCGATTGCTTTTCAACGTCCAGGGGCGGAACTGATGAGCTGGTCGCCCACCGGACACGGCGGTGAGCTGGTACTGGAAACCGTGTGGCAGCAGGTGCCATCGGTTTTTGCGCTACTCGCTGAGCGGGGAATGCGGGTAGTGGCGTTTTCCCTCAAGGCCGGTGAGCCGCGGCACGTGCTGACACTGCAACTGGAGGGGGACGATGCAGAGTAAATCACGCAGCGCGCTGATGCTGTTTCTCCCGTTGCTGCTGGGCATGCGCGATCCATTTTTGCCGGTAGACGATCCCTGTCGAATCGCGCAGCTCAGCCAGTTACGGTACGCGGGCAGTGTGGATAGCGGGCAACGACAGATTGCATTTTTGCGCGACGAAAAAGGAAAGTGGCGACGAATACAGCGAGAAGAACTGGTCATGTCTGGCTGGCGTATCACGGAAATCACAGCGGAAAGTCTGACGATGGAGACGGGCGAAGCCTGCGAGCCGTCGCAGTGGCGAATCATTAAAGGAGAAGTTGAGCATGATAAAAAGGATAAGCCTGCTGGCGCTGTTACTGCTGCCGCTGCTGGCCGCCAGTAAAAATGTGTCGTTGGTTGTCGATGAGGTGCCGGTGACGCAGGTGCTGCAAACTCTGGCCGATCTCGAACAGCGCAATATGGTGATTGCGCCGGATGTGCAGGGTATGCTGTCGTTGCAGCTGAAAAATGTACCGTGGAAGCAGGCGCTGCAAACCGTCTTAACCAGCAGCGGATTAACGATGACCCAGGAAGGCAGCGTTATCGCCATTCACTCACAGGCCTGGCAGGAAGCGCGTCAGCAGCGAGCACAGGCCGAGCAGGAAAAACGCCAGCAGGCGCTTCCGCTGAAAAGTCGCAGTATCGTGCTGTATCACGCCGATGCAGCGGAGCTCGCCAAAGCCGGGGAAAAGTTGCTGAGCCCGCGCGGCACGCTCACCGTTGATAAACGCACCAATCGGCTCATTCTGCGCGATGATGAAAACCATCTGCCGCTGTTTGATAGCTGGGCCAGCGAAATGGATATTCCCGTGGGCCAGGTTGAGCTGGCGGCCCACATCGTGACTATTAATGAAAAGAGCCTGCGCGAGCTTGGCGTGAAGTGGACGCTGGCGGATGCAGCCAATCCGCCGGGATTGGGCAAAGTGACGACCCTCAGTAGCGATTTATCGGTAACGGATGCGACAACCCGCGCCGGGTTTAACATTGGCCGTATTAATGGTCGCCTGCTGGAGCTGGAACTTTCGGCACTGGAACAAAAGCAGCAACTGGAAATTATCGCCAGCCCGCGTTTACTGGCTTCGCACCTGCAACCTGCCAGCATCAAGCAGGGGAGCGAAATTCCCTATCAGGTTTCCAGCGGCGAAAGTGGCGCGACCTCGGTAGAATTTAAAGAGGCGGTGCTGGGGATGGAAGTGACCCCTACAGTGCTACAGAAAAACCGCGTTCGTCTGAAACTGCACATCAGTGAAAATATGCCGGGGCAGGTACTGCAGCAGGCCGATGGTGAAGTGCTGGCTATCGATAAGCAGGAAATTGAAACCCAGGTGGAAGTACAGAGCGGCGAGACGCTGGCGTTGGGCGGAATATTCTCGCAAAAAAACAAAACCGCGCGGGATGGTGTACCTTTATTGGGCGATATCCCGCTATTGGGCCAACTTTTCCGCCATGATGGCAAAGATAACGAGCGACGAGAGCTGGTGGTGTTTATCACGCCACGGATCATTTCCGCCCGCTAATCGCTGAAATTTCTTTACGAACTGGCGTCAGGTGTTTGACGTGAGACAGGATTTAGCATACAAGGAGTACCGATTTGAGCGTCGGCGCCTCTTTCCCGTCTCCTTTAAGACGGCAATTTATTCTGTTGCCAAACCAGCCGGAGTATTGAGATAATTTTCAGTCTGACTCTCGCAGTATCGCACAAGAGGTTTCAGTTCATGTCCGGCGACGCCAGAATGTTTGCGGCGCGGATTTATCATTAACGAATAGTCTTAGTAGTACCAAAAAAATGGCAGAGAAACGCAATATCTTTCTGGTTGGACCTATGGGTGCCGGCAAAAGCACTATTGGGCGCCAGTTAGCCCAACAGCTCAATATGGAATTTTACGATTCTGATCAAGAGATTGAGAAACGGACAGGCGCTGACGTGGGCTGGGTCTTTGATGTCGAAGGCGAAGAAGGTTTCCGTGACCGCGAAGAAAAGATCATCAACGAGCTGACCGAAAAACAGGGCATTGTTCTGGCGACAGGTGGTGGCTCTGTTAAATCTCGCGAAACGCGCAATCGTCTCTCCGCCCGCGGCGTGGTGGTTTATCTCGAAACAACCATCGAAAAACAGCTGGCACGTACGCAGCGCGATAAAAAACGTCCGCTGTTGCAGGTGGATGCACCGCAGCGCGATGTCTTCGTGGCGTTGGCCGATGAGCGCAACCCGTTGTATGAAGAGATTGCCGACATCACTATCCGTACTGACGATCAGAGTGCAAAAGTGGTCGCAAACCAGATCATCCATATGCTGGAAAGCAACTGATACTGGGCAGCGAACACCGCGTCAGCGTAAAGCGTTTAAGCGAATATAAGTAACCAAGGTGGACGTCGCGTTATGGAGAGGCTTACTGTAACCCTCGGGGAACGTAGTTACCCGATAACCATCGCGGCTGGTTTGTTTAACGATCCAGCTTCCTTCTTACCGCTCAAGTCTGGCTGCCAGGTTATGCTGGTCACCAACGAAACGTTGGCGCCGCTCTATCTTGATAACGTCCGCTCTGTGTTAGAACAGGCTGGCGTCAAGGTCGATAGCGTGATCCTTCCCGACGGCGAGAAGTATAAAAGCCTGGCCGTGATGGACACCGTCTTCACTGCACTTCTGCAAAAACCGCACGGTCGCGATACGACCCTGGTGGCCCTTGGCGGTGGCGTCATTGGCGATTTAACCGGGTTTGCGGCGGCGAGCTATCAGCGCGGCGTGCGCTTTATTCAGGTTCCTACCACGCTGCTTTCGCAGGTAGATTCCTCGGTTGGCGGCAAAACAGCCGTAAACCATCCCCTTGGCAAGAATATGATTGGCGCGTTCTGGCAACCGGCTTCCGTGGTGGTCGATTTGAACTGCCTGAAAACCCTGCCCGCGCGTGAACTCTCTTCCGGGCTCGCTGAAGTGATCAAATATGGCATCATCCTCGACGCGCCGTTCTTTGAGTGGCTGGAAGAGAATATTGATGCCCTGATGGCCCTTGATGAGAAAGCCATGGCGTACTGCATTCGTCGTTGCTGCGAATTAAAAGCAGAAGTTGTGGCTGCGGACGAGCGCGAAACGGGCTTACGTGCTTTACTCAATCTTGGACATACATTTGGACATGCGATTGAAGCCGAGATGGGGTACGGTAACTGGCTCCACGGTGAAGCGGTTGCCGCAGGCATGGTTATGGCGGCGCATACCTCTGAACGCTTAGGTCAGTTTAAGCCGGAAGAGACGCAACGTATTATTACGCTGCTCAAGCGCACAAACCTGCCGGTCACAGGCCCGCAGGAGATGTCGGCGGAAGCCTATCTGCCGCACATGATGCGCGACAAAAAAGTTTTAGCCGGTGAGATGCGACTCGTCCTCCCGCTGGCAATCGGTAAAAGTGAAGTGCGCGGCGGTGTGCCGCATGATGTGGTTCTTGGCGCTATCGCTGATACTCAGCGAGCGTAACAATAAGAAAGGTCAAGCCGCGTTCGCGCGGCGTTTTATCTTCAGGTGAAGTGCAATAGTTGTGGGCGTGAGCCTTTTAGTGGGGTGTTAAATGGATGAATTTAAACCAGAAGACGAGCTGAAACCCGATCCCAGCGATCGTCGTACTGGTCGCTCTCGTCAATCTTCCGATCGTGACAATGAGCCGCAGATCAATTTTGATGATGTGGAGCTGGAAGCGGATGAGCGCCGTCCGGCACGTAGCCGCAAGGCACGTGAAGATGTCGAGCCCGAAGATGAGCTGTATGACGACGAAGATGATGTCGAGGCGGAAGAGGTCGTCGAACGTCGTCCGCGTAAACGTAAATCCCCACCGCGTAAACCGGCTTCCCGCCAGTACATTATGATGGGCGTCGGGATTCTGGTGCTGCTGCTGCTGATCGTTGGCATCGGTTCGGCGCTGAAATCACCGTCTTCCTCTTCCAGCGACCAGAGCGCGTCGGCGGAAAAAAATATCGATCTCTCCGGTGATGCTGCCGATCAGGCAAATGGCACTCAGCCAGCGCCAGGCACCACCTCCGCAGAGCAGACCGCAGGGGCTAATCCGCAGCAGGACGTCTCTCTGCCGCCAATCTCTTCTACACCGACTCAGGGTCAGCCAGCCGCAACGGCTGAAGGCCAGCAGCGTGTGGAAGTACAGGGCGATCTGAACAACGCACTGACTCAGCAGCAGGGGCAGGTTGATAACGTGGTGGTTAACTCCACGCTGCCAACCGAACCGGCGACCGTGGCACCTGTCCGTCACGGCGCGGCTTCTCGTCCGGCGGCAACGGAAACCGCACCGCGTCAGCAGGCCGCGGCAACGCGTCCTGAACGTAAACAAGCTGTGATTGAACCGAAACCGCAGAGCAAACCGCAAAGCACCGCGGCAGCAAAACCGGCGCCGGTGACAACGCCTAAACCTGTTGCTCAGCCGCCGAAACACACCGAAACCGCAACCACGAGCACGCCGGCGAAAACGCCTGCCACCTCGACAGCTCCGGCGAAACCGGCTGCAACGGCAACCACGACGGCACCTGCGGCAACAACCGCTCCGGCTGCCACTGCGGCAACCAGCGCCCCGGCAGCCAGCAGCGCGGCGAAATCCTCAGGCGATGTGAACTCACTGAAATCTGCGCCTGGCGGCCATTACACGCTGCAGCTCAGTTCCTCTTCCAACTACGACAACCTGAATGGTTGGGCGAAGAAAGAGAATCTGAAAAACTACGTGGTTTATCAAACCACGCGTAACGGTCAGCCGTGGTATGTGCTGGTAACGGGTGTTTACGCCTCGAAAGATGATGCGAAACGCGCGGTCACCACGCTGCCTGCCGATGTACAGGCAAAAAATCCGTGGGCGAAACCGTTGCATCAGGTGCAATCTGACCTGAAGTAATGTGACGTGCTACAAGCGCAGGATGCTGTCGGAGCTTTCTCCACAGCCGGAGAGAGTGTAATTAGTTAGGCAGCATGAAGAAAAATCGCGCTTTTTTGAAATGGGCAGGGGGTAAGTACCCCCTGCTCGAAGATATTGACCGACACCTGCCCAAGGGCGAATGCCTGGTAGAGCCTTTCGTCGGTGCCGGGTCGGTATTTCTTAATACCGACTTTTCTCGTTATATCCTTGCTGATATCAACAGCGATCTTATCGATCTCTACAACATCGTAAAAACCCAGCCTGAAGACTACGTTGCTGAGGCGCGTAAGGTTTTCACGCCAGAAACGAATGATGCCGAACGCTACTACGCGTTTCGCACAGAATTCAACGCCAGCACGGATAAAATGCGCCGTGCGGTTCTCTTCTTGTATTTGAATCGCCATGGATACAATGGCCTGTGCCGTTACAATTTGCGCGGCGAGTTCAATGTGCCTTTTGGCCGATACAAAAAGCCTTACTTCCCGGAAGCCGAACTGTATCACTTCGCTGAAAAAGCGCAGAACGCAGAGTTTTATTGCGAGTCATATGAAGTGTGTATGGATCGCGCCCATCAGGCAAATAAAGCGGTTGTCTACTGCGATCCGCCCTATGCGCCACTCTCAGCGACGGCCAATTTTACCGCCTATCACACTAACAGCTTCAGCAGCGAACAGCAGAAACAGTTGGCCAATAAAGCCGAAGAGCTGGTGGCAAAGCGTATTCCGGTACTGATTTCAAACCATCGCACACCCGAGACGGTGGCGTGGTATAACAACGCAGTACAGCACGTCGTAAAAGTGCGACGCAGTATTAGCCGCAATGGCGGCACGCGTAATAAGGTGGATGAGCTGCTGGCGTTGTATCGCCCGGCAGATAAAAAATAGTTTTTAGGAGATGCGGATGAAACAGTTTTTGATTGCCCCTTCAATTCTGTCGGCTGATTTTGCCCGCCTGGGTGAAGACACCGCCAACGCACTGGCAGCCGGTGCGGATGTGGTTCATTTCGATGTTATGGATAACCACTATGTACCGAACCTGACCATCGGCCCGATGGTGCTGAAGGCCCTGCGCAAATACGGCATTACCGCGCCTATCGACGTTCACCTGATGGTGAAACCGGTTGACCGCATTGTTCCCGATTTCGCGGCGGCAGGCGCCAGCATTATTACCTTCCATCCTGAAGCGTCTGAGCACGTTGACCGCACGCTGCAACTGATTAAAGAGCACGGCTGTAAAGCGGGGCTGGTGTTTAACCCGGCGACGCCGCTGAGCTATCTCGATTATGTTATGGATAAGCTG
This sequence comes from Pseudocitrobacter sp. RIT415, assembly GCF_003057695.2. Classification (NCBI taxonomy): domain Bacteria; kingdom Pseudomonadati; phylum Pseudomonadota; class Gammaproteobacteria; order Enterobacterales; family Enterobacteriaceae; genus Pseudocitrobacter; species Pseudocitrobacter sp. RIT415. The sequence continues at coordinate 63,120 of NZ_QBJC02000016.1, forward strand.
GACGTGATCCTGCTGATGTCGGTAAACCCAGGCTTTGGCGGCCAGTCCTTTATTCCCCATACCCTCGATAAGCTGCGTGAAGTGCGTCGTCGTATTGATGAATCTGGCTACGACATCCGCCTGGAAGTGGACGGCGGCGTGAAGGTGAACAACATTGGCGAAATCGCCGCCGCCGGGGCAGATATGTTTGTTGCAGGCTCCGCGATTTTCGACCAGCCGGATTACAAAAAAGTGATTGATGAAATGCGCAGTGAACTGGCAAAGGTAAGTCATGGATAAATTGCATAACCTCCGCGGCGTCGCTTTCGATCTCGACGGCACGCTGGTGGATAGCGCGCCGGGGCTGACCGCGGCGGTAGATAGCGCGCTCTACGCGCTGGAGCTCCCGGTCGCTGGCGAAGAACGCGTGGTGACCTGGATTGGCAACGGTGCCGATGTTTTGATGGAGCGGGCGCTGGCCTGGTCTCGTCAGGAGCGTGCAACGCAACGTGCGGCGCAGGGAAAACCTTCCGTTGACCATGCGGATATCCCGCAGGATGAACAGTTGCGCGTGCTGCGTCGCCTGTTTGATCGCTACTACGCCGAGTTTGCCGAAGAGGGCAGTTTTCTCTTCCCGCATGTTGAACAAACGCTGGCGGCGCTGCATGAAAAAGGCCTGCCGCTGGCGCTGGTGACCAACAAGCCGACGCCGTTTGTCGCGCCACTGCTTGAGTCGCTCGGGATCGCGCGCTTCTTTAGCGTGGTGATTGGCGGCGATGATGTGCAGAACAAAAAGCCGCATCCGGAGCCGCTGTTGCTGGTGGCGAAGCGCCTCGAAATCGAACCGGCTGATCTGCTGTTTGTGGGCGATTCACGCAACGACATTCAGGCGGCACAGGCGGCGGGCTGCTGCTCTGTGGGGCTGACCTACGGCTACAACTATGGCGAATCCATCGCGCTCAGCTCGCCCGATTATATCTTCGACCAGTTTAATGAACTCTTGCCCGCGCTCGGGCTTCCGCACAGTGAAAATCAGGAATTAGAAAATGACTAAGCCCATCGTTTTTAGTGGCGCACAGCCGTCAGGTGAATTGACCATTGGCAACTACATGGGTGCGCTGCGTCAGTGGGTTAACATGCAGGATGACTACCATTGCATCTACTGCATCGTTGACCAGCACGCGATCACCGTGCGTCAGGATCCGCAGGCGCTGCGCAAAGCGACGTTAGATACCCTGGCGCTCTATCTGGCCTGCGGCATCGATCCGGAGAAAAGCACCATCTTCGTTCAGTCTCACGTGCCGGAGCACGCGCAACTGAGCTGGGTACTGAACTGCTATACCTATTTTGGCGAACTGAGCCGCATGACCCAGTTCAAAGATAAATCCGCACGTTATGCGGAAAACATTAATGCCGGTCTGTTCGACTACCCGGTGCTGATGGCGGCAGATATCCTGCTGTATCAAACCAACCAGGTACCGGTTGGGGAAGATCAGAAACAGCATCTGGAACTGAGCCGCGATATCGCCCAGCGTTTTAACGCCATTTACGGCGATATCTTTAAAGTGCCTGAGCCGTTCATTCCGAAATCCGGCGCGCGCGTAATGTCGCTGCTGGAGCCGACCAAGAAGATGTCCAAATCGGACGACAACCGTAATAACGTTATCGGCCTGCTGGAAGATCCGAAATCCGTCGTGAAAAAAATCAAACGCGCGATGACCGATTCGGAAGAGCCGCCGGTGGTGCGTTACGACGTCAAAGAAAAAGCGGGTGTTTCCAACCTGCTGGATATTCTCTCTGCCGTTACCGGCCAGAGCATTCCTGAGCTGGAAAAACACTTCGAAGGTAAAATGTATGGTCACCTGAAAGGCGAAGTGGCAGAAGCGGTTTCTGGCATGCTGACCGAGCTTCAGGAACGTTACCATCGTTTCCGTAACGATGAAGCGCTGCTCAACAAAATTATGCAAGAGGGTGCCGATAAAGCCAGTGCACGCGCGGGGCAAACCCTGAAAGCGGTGTATGAGGCGATTGGATTTGTCGGTAAGCCAGCGCTGTAAATCATTAAGCCGGGATATATCCCGGCTTTTTTATATTCTCTAAATTATTGCTCAGCAGCAGGGCCGCAACCGCCAATGATTTTAGAAACAGAAATTGCCGGATGCAGCAAATAATCGTAAGAGCAGTTTTTGCTTTTATTCTCGATGTGACCCGTACATGCAGTCAAAGTGGAGAGTGCCAGCACAACGGCTGCTGCTTTTAACATCTTCTTCATAAAATATCCCTGGTATTAATACAATTCAATAAATCCCTGTACTGAGCTATGGTAATTTCGGTCTCAGCGGCATTCATTTAACGGCATGAATTAAGAAATTAATAATTCGATTAACTTAAAGGGGTTTTAAGAATTAATAATACGTGCCTGGCTTAAAGACGGCTTGACAGTATATGGGCGCGGCAGATGTACCGCGCCCGAAAGGTATTAGTGATGTGAAAACCAGTTGAGTTTCTCGCGAAGCGCAACCACCTTGCCTACTATAATCAGCGCCGGGCTTGCCATTTGCTGCGCAAGAACACCCAGTTCTGCCAGCGTGCCGTCAACGACGCGCTGTGTAATCGCCGTACCGTTTTCCACAATGGCGACCGGCATTGACGCGGTCATGCCGTGCTCAATCAGTTTTTGCTGGATGGTTGCCGCCTGATTCAGGCCCATATAGAACACCAGCGTCTGTTTTTCTGCCGCCAGATTTTCCCAGTCCAGCTCACTGCCAGTCTTCAGGTGACCGGTGACCAGGCGCACGCTTTGCGCGTAATCGCGGTGAGTCAGTGGGATCCCGGAATACGCCGAGCAACCGGATGCCGCCGTAATACCCGGTACAACAGAGAAAGGAATACCGGCGTCGCACAGCGTTTCAAGCTCCTCTCCCCCACGCCCAAAGATAAACGGATCGCCACCTTTCAGCCGCACCACGCGTTTCCCTTTCTGCGCTTCACGCAGCAGGATTTGGTTGATCTCATCCTGCGGCACACAGTGATAACCCGCGCGTTTACCCACGAAGACGCGGTCGGCATCGCGGCGCACCAGATTCATAATGCCATCTGAGACCAGTCGGTCATAAACCACCACATCCGCCTGCTGGATTTGTTGTAGCCCTTTAAGCGTCAGCAAACCCGCATCGCCCGGCCCGGCGCCCACCAGCACGACCTCACCACGATGATCCAGCGGTTCGGTAAGCAGGTGTTCGGTGACCTGTTCAATGGCGATCTTATCCTGATTTGCCAGTGACTGGGCTAAACGGTCATGGCTGAACAGTTTTTCCCAGAAACGGCGGCGTTCCGCGATAGTGGCAAACTGTTTTTTCACCCGTGAACGTAGCTGGCCTGCGTAGTGTGCCACCTGTCCAAGATGCAGCGGCAGCAGCGATTCCAGTTTTTCGCGCAGCAGACGCGCCAGCACCGGGGACGTACCGCCGGAAGAGACCGCAACCATCAGCGGCGAGCGGTCAATAATTGACGGCATGATAAAACTTGCGGCTTTCGGCGCATCCACCACGTTGCAGAAGATGCGTCGTGCTTCGGCCGCTTCACTGACCTGCTGATTCACCACATCGTTATCCGTCGCGGCAATCGCCAGCCAGCAGGTATCAAGGAGCGACGGAGTAAACTCTCCCTCAACCAGGGTCAGCATGCCCGCGTCTTCCCATATTCTGAACTGAGGAACATACTCCAGCGCGTTGACCGTCAGACGGGCGCCAGCATCAAGCAGCAAGCGGGCCTTACGTTCAGCAACATCACCGCCGCCAACCAATAAACAGTCACGGTCGTGTAACTGGCAGAAGATAGGTAAGTGATCCACGGAGTAGCCTCTTAAATGGACAGAACAGGGTGAACAGGGCGGGTAGGATAACAGCAGAAGCCGTATGAAACATACGACTTTTCCTGCTGTTACCTCTAAGAGGTCATAGGAGGAACCTATGACCCGTAACGTCAGGCTTTGAGCTGCACCTGGCCGTCTTTGACACGAACTTCAAAATGGGCGACAGAGTGACTTTCATCTTCCATGCATAATCCATCGCTTAAGCGGAAACGCTGCTTTTTCAGCGGGCTGGCGACCCACAAATCGCCCTGATGTTCTGCAATCAGGCCGCGCGACAGTACGCTGGACTCAAAGAACGGATCGATGTTGCTGATAGCGAAAACCTGGTCGTCAGCATACGGGCGGAAAATCGCCACCTGCTGGTTGCCCAGTAGCGCGCAGACGCCGGTTGCCGGCAAAATTGCATCGATTTTGCAGATATTTACCCACTGGCTCATGCTTTTTCCTCCACCATAGTGACCGGGATGCGTTCGTACGGCGTTGCCGGGCGATGTTGTTCACGTTCAGGCACAACCTGCACGTTCGGGTCACGCTGCTCGCTGTTGATAAAGTGTTGGAAACGAACCTGCGCCGCCGGGTTGTTAACGGTTTCTGTCCACTCGCAGGCGAAGGCCGCACGCAGACGCGCAATTTCTGATTCCAGATGTTCGTTCAGACCCAGTTTGTCGTCGATGATCACGGCGCGCAGGTAGTCGATCCCGCCTTCCAGGTTATCCAGCCACGGCGCGGTACGCGTCAGCTTGTCGGCGGTACGGATGTAGAACATCATAAAGCGGTCAAGATATTTCACCAGCGTGTCGCGATCGAGGTCAGCCGCCAGCAGGTCAGCGTGACGCGGTTTCATCCCGCCGTTACCGCAGACGTACAGGTTCCAGCCTTTCTCGGTGGCGATGATGCCCACATCTTTACCCTGCGCTTCCGCACATTCGCGGGTACAGCCGGAGACGCCAAACTTCATTTTGTGCGGCGTGCGGATGCCTTTGTAGCGGTTTTCCAGTTCAACGCCGAAGCCCACGCTATCGCCCACACCATAGCGGCACCAGGTGCTGCCCACGCAGGTTTTGGCCATACGCAGCGCTTTCGCATACGCGTGGCCAGTTTCGAAGCCCGCTTCAATCAGTTGACGCCAGATTTCCGGCAGGTCGTCTTTCTGTGCACCGAACAGGCCGATACGCTGGGAACCGGTGATTTTGGTGTACAGGTTAAATTCACGCGCGATACGGCCTACAGCCAACAACCCTTCCGGCGTGATTTCACCGCCCGCGGAGCGTGGAATAACGGAGTAGGTACCGTCTTTCTGGATGTTTGCCAGGAAGTTATCGTTGGTATCCTGTAACGGCGTGTGTTCTGGTTTGAGGATGTACTCATTCCAGCAGGAGGCCAGCAGCGAACCGACAGTGGGTTTACACACTTCGCAGCCGTAGCCTTTACCGTATTTTTTCAGCAGTTCGTCGAAGGTTTTGATGCCTTCCACACGGATGAGGTGATACAGCTCCTGGCGGGTGAAGGCGAAATGTTCACACAGATTATTGTTGACTTCGATACCCTGTTTCGACAGCTCCGCGTTCAACACTTGCGTCACCAGCGGGATACAACCGCCGCAGCCGGTACCGGCTTTGGTTTCCGCTTTCAGCGCCGCAACGGTGTGACAGCCACGGTTAATCGCCGCAACAAGGTCGCCTTTGGTGACGTCGAAGCAGGAGCAGATTTGTGCGCTATCCGGCAGTTTATCAACGCCGATAGAGGGTTTCCCGCTGCCCGCGTGCGCAGGAAGAATCAAGGAGTCCGGGTTTTCCGGCAACTCAATCTTGTTCATCTCCAGTTGCAGCAGGTTGCCGTAGTCGCTGGTATCACCCACCAGTACCGCGCCAAGCAGGTATTTGTTGTCTTCGCTGACGATCAGGCGTTTATAGACTTCTTTGCTTTCGTCGAGGTAAACGTAGCTGCGCGCGCCCGGCGTGCGACCGTGCGCATCGCCGATGCCGCCGACGTCAACGCCCAGCAGCTTCAGTTTGGCGCTAAGGTCTGCACCCTGGAACGCATTCTGCGTACCGAGAATATGGTCAACGGCGACCTGCGCCATTTTGTAGCCAGGAGCAACCAGGCCGTAGACACGGTTGTTCCAGCTCGCACATTCGCCAATCGCATAGATATCCGGGTCGGAGGTCTGGCAGGTATCATTAATCACGATACCGCCGCGCTGCGCCACGGCAAGACCGCACTGGGTTGCCAGTTTGTCGCGTGGGCGAATACCGGTAGAGAAGACGATAAAGTCGACTTCTAAATCGCTACCGTCGGCAAAGCGCATGGTTTTACGCGCCTCTTTACCTTCCTGAACGATCTCTTTGGTATTTTTGCTGGTGTGCACGCGCACGCCCATGCTTTCAATCTTACGACGTAACTGCTCGCCGCCCATCTGATCAAGCTGTTCAGCCATCAGCATCGGTGCGAACTCGATGACGTGGGTTTCTACACCTAAACTTTTTAGTGCGCCGGCCGCTTCCAGGCCGAGCAACCCGCCGCCAACCACTGCGCCGCGCTTGCTGCGACGCGCGCAGGATTCAATCGCGTTGAGATCTTCGATGGTACGATAAACAAAGCAGTCCTGCGTTTCAGAGCCCTTGATTGGCGGTACCCACGGATATGAACCCGTCGCCATGATCAATTTGTCATAAAAAACGGTACGACCGGCGCTGGAGTGGATCACCTTTTCCTGACGGTTAATGGTAATGGCGCGTTCGCCAACCAGTACTTTAACGCCATGCTTCTCATAGTAACCTTCGCGCACCAGCGACAGCTCTTCCGCTGTATGATGAGAGAAGTAGGAAGAAAGGTGCACGCGGTCATAGGCTTTACGCGGTTCTTCACAGAAGACGGTGATGTCGTAAAGGCTGGCGTCGGACTTATCGAGAAGATCCTCGATGAAGCGGTGGCCGACCATGCCGTTACCGATAATTGCGAGTCTGACTTTGCTCATTATTGCCTCGATTTCTTTTCTATTACTGCCTACCTTAACGATTCAGCTATGGCGATTATTGATACAAATCAAATACACCTTTGCCTACCACTTAATGGGTATATCACTGATTTGTCAGTATTTTTATAAGTTGCGGAAAAGACACGCTTTTCCTGGTTGCTCTTTTTATGTACAAAACAGGGGTAGGTAAACATTTCGTGCTGATGAAAAAAACAGCGACTACTACGGGGAGAAAGGAATGACAACGGTACCGCTTCGCTTAATCCAGAATGCGCGTTTGCCAGACCAGGAAGGGCGATGGCAAATCACGATAGAAAATGGCCGGTTTGGTGCCATTACTCCTATGGAGGAGGGGCTGGCGGACGATCCGCAGGTTCTCGACGCGGAGGGCGGTTTAGCGCTACCGCCATTTATTGAGCCGCATATTCATCTCGACACCACGCAAACGGCGGGTGAGCCAAACTGGAATCAGTCTGGCACGTTGTTTGAAGGTATTGAACGCTGGGCCGAGCGCAAAGCGCTGCTGAGTCATGATGATGTGAAAGCCCGGGCGTGGAAAACCCTGAAGTGGCAGATGGCGAATGGCATTCAGTATGTGCGCACCCACGTGGATGTCTCCGATCCATCGCTCACGGCATTGAAAGCCATGCTTGAGGTGAAGCAGGAAGTTGCGCCGTGGGTTGACCTGCAAATTGTGGCCTTCCCGCAGGAAGGGATTATGTCTTATCCCAACGGCGAAGCGTTGCTGGAAGAGGCATTAAAGCTCGGCGCGGATGTGGTTGGCGCGATCCCACACTTTGAATTTACTCGCGAGTATGGCGTGGAATCACTGCATATCGCATTTCGTCTGGCGCAAAAATATGACCGCCCGCTGGATATCCATTGTGACGAAATCGACGACGAGCAGTCGCGCTTTGTTGAAACCGTGGCGGCGCTGGCGCTGAAAGAGGGCATTGGCGCGCGGGTGACGGCGAGCCATACCACGGCGATGCATTCCTATAACGGTGCCTATACCTCCCGACTGTTCCGCTTGCTGAAGATGTCAGGTATTAACTTTGTCGCCAACCCGCTGGTGAATATTCATCTGCAAGGCCGCTTTGATGACTATCCCAAACGTCGCGGCATTACCCGCGTAAAAGAGATGCTGGCAGCTGAGATTAATGTCTGCTTCGGGCATGATGATGTTTTTGATCCGTGGTATCCGCTCGGCACCGGGAATATGTTGCAGGTGCTGCATATGGGGCTGCATGTGTGTCAGTTGATGGGGTATCAGCAAATCCATGATGGGCTGAAGCTGATTACGCACCATAGCGCGCGGACGTTTGGCGTGACGGATTACGGCATCGCCGCGGGGAATAGGGCTAACCTGATTATTTTGCCAGCGGAGAATGGCTTTGAGGCGGTGCGTCGTCAGGTGCCGGTTCGCTGGTCGATTCGGGAAGGAAAGGTGATTGCCGAAACGCAGCCAGCACAGACCTGGGTTCGGGGAGAGAGCGTGAGTTTCACGCGAAATGCCGGATGATAAGAAATGCCGGATGGCGCTGGCGCTTATCCGGCCTACAACGCGACACACCTTGTAGGCCCGGTGAGCGCCAGCGCCACCGGGCACAACAATCACCTTAGTGAGACGCCGCGCCGTGCTGGCGGTGGCGGCTAACGAAGCCGAGGATCGCACACATCACGAAGACTACGGCATAAAGCGCGTTAGCGGTAATCAGTGCAGCCTGCGGGCCGCTGTGGGCCACAATCGGGCCGGTCACCACGAAGGTCAGCATGGTGCCGATAGTGCCGCAGGTCAGCACGAAGTTAACCAGCTTCGGCGAGGCCACTTTGGTTTGCAGCGAACCCAGGGTAATGATTGAGGTGTAAATCGCGCTGGAGAAGAAGCCCAGCGTCAGAATAAACCATGCCAGATGCTGCGGTTCGCCGTGGATGAAGAAGTACATCAGCACGGTCGCCAGGCCCGCCAGCACGGTCAGAATACGTTGCAGGTCAAAGAAGCGCAGAATGAAGCTGAATGCCCACATCCCGAACATATAAGACATCCAGAAATCACTGACCAGTTTACCCGCGTCGTTCAGGCTCATGCCCAGGCCTTTGGCATATTCCGGCACCCAGGAGATGAAGCCGAGCTGGCCGAGGATATAACACAGTGCGGCAATCGACAGGAACAATACGCCGATACCCCATTTTTCTTTCACCACTGGCTGTGCATCCGGCGCGGCTTTCTTGCCGAGAACCGGGAAGTCGCAGCCGAAGGTCAGAATAAAGATTGCCACGTAGACCAGACCAATACAGGCATATACCCAGTACCACTCGATACTGCGCGCCAGCAGAACCGCGGCGACCATCGGGAAGATCATTCCGGCCATGCTAAAGAAGGAGTCGGTGAACAGCAGACGCGCGCCACGCTGGCGGCCTTCATACATGTGGGTAATCAGGAACGTCCCGATGGACATGGTGATCCCGCTAACCAGCCCAAGTACGAACATCGCAGCAGAGAACAGCGCCAGGCTGTGCGTGGTCATCAGACCGGCAACCGCCAGCACCATCAGCACAAAGCCGAAGCGAAGCTGCGTTTTCAGCGGCACAATTTCCATCAGCCACGCGTTCAGGAAGATTGAAATCAGGATCCCGGCGTTCAGGAAGGTGAAGGTGTTACTCATGCTGGAAACGGGCAGATTAAAGTAATCGGCGATATTTCCCATCACCATCCCGGTGACAATCACCAACGCACCGGTAAGGGCGTAGGAGAAGAAGCTGATCCATGTGAGCTTGATACGGTTGCTGTTAGTCATGACTGGCCTGTGTGAATAGAAACGTAAAACGCGTTGACACCCCGCCGGGTGCGCAGATTTTATTCATTTAAGTGATGCATTCCTAGTTTTATTGCACTGATGTTATTTATTGCATTAACTAACGTGACCTGTATCACATTAAAAATACGTCGATCTCCGCGCCGCGCTGGTTACATCTGTTTCAACTAAGTAAACTTAAGTAAAAGTCTGGCCTGGGGTGCAAACCCTCTTTAGAATCAAGCCACTTGCCTTTGTTACTGCACCCGTTAAGGAATTCTCATGCTCAAATCAACTCTGGCGGCCATGACGGCTGTTTTTGCACTCTCCGCGATCTCCCCGGCTGCCCTGGCTGCGACTGGCGATCCGCATGTGCTGCTGACGACCTCCGCAGGGAATATTGAGCTGGAGCTGAATATCCAGAAAGCGCCGGTTTCCGTGGAAAACTTCGTGAACTACGTTAACAGCGGTTTCTATAACAACACGACCTTCCACCGTGTGATCCCCGGGTTTATGGTGCAGGGCGGTGGTTTTAACGAGCAGATGCAGCAGAAACAGCCGAACCCGCCCATCAAGAACGAAGCGGACAATGGCCTGCGTAACACCCGCGGAACCATCGCAATGGCGCGTACTGCAGATAAAGATAGCGCAACCAGCCAGTTCTTCATCAACGTGGCGGATAATGCCTTCCTTGATCACGGCCAGCGTGATTTTGGTTACGCGGTATTTGGTAAGGTTGTCAAAGGGATGGATGTCGCCGATAAGATTTCACAGGTGCAGACTCACAATGTCGGGCCGTACCAGAATGTGCCGTCTAAACCGGTTGTTATCCTCTCCGCGAAAGTCCTGCCGTAAATTCTTCTTCGCGCGGGCATATCGTCCGCGCGTTCTTGCCTTCCTGCATAACATTCATTTGCTGCTTATACTTGTGGCAAACGGGAACGATTCAGGGAGGCTGCATGAAAAAACTCACCGACAAGCAAAAAGCTCAGCTCTGGGAAAAAACACGCAACGAGAATTTTCAGGCCAGTCGCCGCCTGGAAGGTGTTGATATCCCGTTAGTCACCCTTAGCGCTGAAGACGCGCTGACACGTATTGAAGAACTGAGGGGGCACTATGAGCGATAAATTCGGTAACGACCGCGACCCCTATCTGTTCCCCGGTTTAAACGTGATGCGTAATAAACTGGGCATTCACGAAGCCACTCGTCTTGAACAGGCCGCGTGGGAACTCACCTCTCTGCGTGCCGCCACCCTCGAACTGGGCCCGCAGGTGCGCGGGCTTCCCTGGCTGTGCGCCATTCATTATCAGCTCTATCAGGATATATTTGACTGGGCGGGGAAGTATCGGGAAATCAATATCTATCACGGCGACACGCCGTTCTGCCATTTCACGCGCATCGAGAAAGAGGGCAATGCGCTGATGCAGGAACTGGAAGATGAGGATTGGTTAGCGGGGCTGGAAAAGGAGGCGTTTATTGAACGCCTGACCTGGTATTACTGCGAAATCAACGTGCTGCATCCGTTTCGCATTGGCAGTGGTCTGGCGCAGCGTATTTTCTTCGAACAATTGGCGATTCACGCGGGCTACGCGCTGGACTGGCGGGATATTGAACCGCTGCGCTGGAATGATGCAAATCAGCAGGGAGCGATGGGCGATTTGAAGCCGCTGCTGGCGTTGTTTACGAAAGTGGTGAGAGTAGCTGCCTGACCCGGTAGAATGCTCCGGTTTGCTGTAACCGGAGCCGCCATGATCCTGCTAATTGATAACTACGATTCCTTTACCTGGAACCTTTACCAGTATTTTTGCGAGCTGGGTGCTGAAGTGTTGGTGAAGCGCAACGATGACATCACCCTCGCGCAAATCGATGTACTCAACCCGGCGAAAATCGTGATCTCTCCCGGCCCCTGCACGCCGGATGAGGCGGGGATTTCACTGGCTGTCATTCGCCATTACGCCGGGAAAACACCGCTGCTGGGCGTGTGCCTGGGGCATCAGGCGATTGCGCAGGCGTTTGGCGCGCGCATTGTGCGGGCGCAAAAGGTCATGCACGGCAAAACCTCGCCCATCACGCATAACGGGCAGGGCGTTTTTCAGGGGCTGAATAACCCTTTGACCGTCACCCGCTACCATTCCCTGCTGATCGAGCCGGCTACGCTACCGGAAAACTTCCAGGTGACCGCGCGCAGTGAAAGCGGCGAGATCATGGGCATTCGCCATCGCCAGTGGGATCTCGAGGGCGTGCAGTTCCACCCGGAAAGTATTCTCAGCGAACAAGGGCATGCGCTGCTGGCAAACTTCCTTAATCGCTAATTTAGTCATTGCTATCAAGTGATTTTTTATGCATATTTTGTGATTATAATTTCATAATCATTGCTGCATAATCACAGAAGGGCATGACATGACAACCAAACAACCTGCAATTACCCGCGCGACATTCGATCAGGTGATCCTGCCAATTTATGCACCGGCGGAGTTTATCCCGGTAAAAGGCAAAGGTAGCCGCGTGTGGGATCAGCAGGGGAAAGAGTACGTCGATTTCGCGGGCGGGATTGCGGTAACGGCGCTGGGGCATTGCCATCCGGCGCTGGTTGAGGCGCTGAAATCGCAGGGCGAAACCTTGTGGCACACCAGTAACGTGTTCACCAACGAACCGGCGCTACGTCTGGGTCAGAAGCTGGTGGACGCTACCTTTGCCGAGCGCGTGGTGTTCATGAACTCCGGTACAGAAGCCAACGAAACCGCGTTTAAACTGGCGCGTTACTACGCCTCCACGCGTCATAGCCCGTACAAAAGCAAAATTATTGCTTTCCACAACGCTTTCCATGGTCGCTCGCTGTTTACGGTTTCCGTCGGCGGTCAGCCAAAATATTCCGATGGCTTTGGCCCGAAACCGGCGGATATCGTCCACGTACCGTTTAACGATTTGCACGCGGTTGAAGCGGTGATTGACGACCATACTTGCGCTATTGTGGTGGAACCTGTTCAGGGTGAAGGTGGCGTGCTGGCCGCTACGCCGGAATTTTTACAGGGGCTGCGGGATCTGTGCGATAAGCATCAGGCGCTGTTAGTGTTTGATGAAGTGCAGAGCGGCATGGGGCGTACTGGTTCGCTGTTCGCGTACATGCACTATGGCGTGACGCCGGATATCCTCACCAGCGCGAAAGCATTGGGCGGCGGTTTCCCGATTAGCGCCATGCTCACCACCGAAGAGATTGCCAGCGCATTCCACGTCGGCTCCCACGGCTCGACCTACGGTGGTAACCCACTGGCGTGCGCCGTGGCAGGGGCGGCATTCGATATTATCAATACGCCTGACGTACTCGATGGCGTTCATACCAAACGCGAACGTTTCGTGAAGCATTTGCAGGATATCGACGCGAAGTATGATGTCTTCAGCGATATTCGCGGAATGGGCCTGCTGATTGGCGCGGAGTTGAAAGAACCGTATAAAGGCCGCGCGCGTGAATTCCTTTATGCGGCCGCTGATGCCGGTGTCATGGTGCTGAACGCCGGGCCGGACGTGATGCGTTTCGCGCCGTCGCTGGTGGTGGAAGAGAAAGATATCGACGAGGGTATGACGCGCTTTGCACAGGCGGTGGCGAAAGTCGTCAGTTGATATGCCGGTTTAGCCAGATACCGTGCCGTGGCCGCTGACGCCATGCCACCGACGAAATGGTGTGCATGGTGTTGAGGTGGCCCAGAACACGCTGGAGATGCTGTTCCATGGTGCTGAGTGGCCCGTGGGACAGCGTATCCGGTGACTCCATGATGTTCACATCCCCGCTACTGCCCGATTCATCATACTCCAGCCGCTGCTGACAGCGTTGCAGGGCGACTTCACACGATTCCAGATAACGCTGCATCAGCTCCGGTGAGAGCGTATCGTGCTCACGCGCCAGCGTGGTCATGGCGTTGATATGTTCAACGATGAACTGGCTGTGCGTCACCCAAAGTTTCATATCTTCCAGATAGTGCGTATTAAAGCCCGGCTCCTGCATTGCCTGATTGAGTGAGTTAAACAGGGCGTTATGCGCCTGATTGACGCGCATACGTTGATACGCCAGTTTTTCGGCAGGAGGGTCGTCACTCAAAATTAACTGTATTGCTTCCTGATCCGCTTCCAGCGCGGAGTGTGCATTTTTGCGCAGCAGGCCGCTTTGCCACTGCGGCCACAGCCACAGCATGCCGCCAAAAGCAATCAGGCAGCCGATGATGGTGTCGGCGAAACGCGCCACGATAAACTGCTCGCCGTTGAGCGTCAGCAATTGCAGGGTGTACACCGCCGTAATGGTGAAACCGACCGTCGCCCAGCCGTAGCTTTTACGAATAATCAGATAGCTTATCAGGGTGATCACCAGCATTGCGGTCAGCGCAAACCCTTCCGGGAAATGGTAGTGCAACGTTACGGCGGCTATCACCAGCCCCGCCAGTGTGCCTGCCGCTCGGTGGAAGATACGCACGCGTGTCGCGCCGTAGCCATTTTGTGTCACCAACAGCACGGTCATTAAAATCCAGTAGGGTTTTGGCAGATGCAGCGCCGCCCCCATCAGACTGGCGATGCTCAACATGACGCTTAGACGTGCGGCATTCCGCAGCGCGGGCGATTTCAGCGACAGATAGCTTTTCAGCGCGGGGAACAGGGGCAGTCGGCGTTCTTTGTCAGCCATCAGGTTTCGCGGATAAAGGGGACGCTGCGCGCGCAACACTTTGGCGATGCGGCTGAAGTGCCAGGCGCAGAACTGCCCGACCGGGTTATCCGGATGCTGACGGGCAATTTTCTCCAGCGCGCCAATTTGTTTATCCATGTTGAAGCGCGTCGGGAAGCGGTGATAGAGAATATCATCGGCCATGACCCGCAGGCGTGCGGCGACGGTCTGCGCGTTCCAGCGAATCACCGCTTCGGCGTGGCTACGCTCAACCAGCTTTTGCACCTCTTCCGGCTGATGCAGGCTCACTGATATGTGCTCCTGCAAATCCAGCCCCATCTGGAAGGCGCGCAGCAGACGCTTGTAATCATTGTGTTGATTGGCTGCCAGCATATGCATTTGCTGGTAACACTGGGAAATCAGATCGACCACTTTCTGCTGACGGTTAAGCAACGGCGGCAGGGCGGTATTGGGATCGGTATGTTGCGTCAGCAAGCTATATTTGGCTTCGCAGTACTCGGCCAGTTGGCGATAGAGCAGACTCAACGACTCGCGCAGCGGTTGTTCACGCCACAACCAGAACCAAAACCAGTTAAACAGCCCGTACCACAACGTGCCGAGCGCGTAGATAAGTAGCGGCTCCCAGATGGGCATATTGCCCGCCAGGCTCAGGGTAAAAATGGCGGCTATCAGTGAGGCCGGAAGTAATCGCCCGTGCAGCGCGCTGATTTCGGCGGTAACGCCCAGCACCATCGCCAGCCCGGTGAGGATAAACGGTAGCGGGATATCATCGGCCAGCAGCAGTTGCACAATCAGGCTGCAACCAGCGAACAGCGACCCACCGATAATCAGGCGTTTGAAGAAGCGTTTATGAGGAGTATCCAGCCCGGCGATGTTGCAGCAGGCAGGCACCAAAGAAAACAGTAAACCGTGTTGAAGTTGGCCGAGGATCAGGCCGACGGCGACCGGCAAACATAACACCAGCGTTTGCCGCAGTGCATAGTTGACTTCCGGGTGGTAAATCAGCCTGCGCCACATAAGAGACAAAAACGGCGTATTGTGCGAACAATACGCCGTCAGACGAGATTAACGCGTGCCGTAAACGACGATCGTTTTACCGTGTGCAGAGATCAGGTTCTGATCTTCCAGCATCTTCAGGATGCGGCCCACTGTTTCGCGGGAGCAGCCGACGATCTGACCGATTTCCTGACGGGTGATTTTGATCTGCATACCGTCCGGGTGGGTCATGGCATCCGGCTGTTTCGCCAGATTCAGCAGCGTCTGCGCGATACGACCGGTTACGTCGAGGAACGCCAGGTTACCGACTTTCTCAGAGGTCACCTGCAGACGGCGCGCCATCTGAGAGGAGAGACGCATCAGGATATCCGGGTTAACCTGGATAAGCTGACGGAATTTTTTGTAGGAGATTTCAGCCACTTCACAGGCGGTTTTCGCCCGAACCCAGGCGCTACGTTCCTGACCTTCTTCAAACAGGCCCAGTTCGCCGATGAAATCGCCCTGGTTGAGGTAGGAAAGGATCATCTCTTTGCCTTCCTCATCCTTGATGAGTACTGCCACGGAGCCTTTAACGATGTAATACAGCGTTTCCGCTTTTTCACCCTGGTGAATCAGCGTGCTCTTCGATGGGTACTTATGAATGTGGCAATGAGACAAGAACCATTCGAGTGTCGGGTCTGTTTGCGGTTTGCCAAGCACCATGCGCGGTTATCCTCTGTTATAAGCTATCGCCAGCGGCATAAATCAGGCCGCCACTGGTTGAAATAATATCCTTCCCTCTACCTGGGAAGTTGGCCGTCAAAGATTGTCGCGACCAGTAAGTGATGTCCTCTGCATACATGCAGTACGTTTATGTATCTCTGTAGCATCCCGACTGTTTTAGCATAGCTTTCGCCGTGTGTCTCCTGGTGTCTCGCTTCAGCATGACCCAGGTCTACTTCCGTTGCGAGATTTGTTATGTGCGCGTAATCTGACAATAAATTTGCAACTCTGGAGTGACAATTATGCAAGCGCGTGTGAAATGGGTGGAAGGGTTAACCTTCCTGGGTGAGTCGGCTTCCGGGCACCAGATTTTGATGGATGGCAACTCAGGTGATAAAGCGCCAAGCCCCATGGAAGTCGTGCTGATGGCGGCGGGTGGCTGTAGCGCCATCGACGTGGTGTCTATTTTGCAAAAGGGTCGCTATGACGTGACCGATTGTGAAGTCAAATTGACGTCTGAACGCCGTGAAGAAGCGCCGCGTCTGTTCACGCATATTAATCTGCACTTCATAGTGACCGGCAAAGAGCTGAAAGATGCGGCGGTGTCCCGTGCCGTAGATTTGTCGGCTGAGAAATATTGTTCAGTGGCGCTGATGCTGGGCAAAGCGGTGAACATTACCCATTCTTATGAGGTGGTGGAGGGGTAAGTTGACGGCCCCCCTCACCCCGGCCCTCTCCCAGAGGGAGAGGGAGAAAACCGCACAATCGGTCCCCTCTCCCTCTGGGAGAGGGTTAGGGTGAGGGGCCCCAGCCCGCACCCTTCACCCAATCTTCTTCCCTTCCATCAATCGCTGCACCAGCGGCGTCATGATCAATTCCATCGCCAGCCCCATCTTGCCGCCGGGTACGACCAGCGTATTCATATGCGAGATGAACGATCCCTGCAACATCGCCAGCAGCCAGGGGAAATCGATATTGTCGAGATTGCGGAAGTGGATCACCACAAAGCTCTCATCCAGCGACGGAATGCCTTTGGCGGCGAACGGGTCAGAGGTGTCGACCGTCGGCACGCGCTGGAAGTTGAGATGCGTGCGTGAGAACTGCGGCGTGATGAAGTTGATGTAATCTTCCATTGAGCGCACGACGGAATCCATCACCGCTTCGCGGGAGTGACCGCGCTCGCTGGTGTCGCGGATCATCTTCTGGATCCACTCCAGGTTAACGATTGGCACTACGCCGACCAGTAAATCCACATGTTTCGCCACATCGTGATGCGGTGTCACTACGCCACCGTGTAGCCCTTCATAAAACAGCACGTCGGTCGGCTCAGGCAGAGGTTGCCACGGGGTGAAGGTTCCCGGCACCTGATTCCACGGCACCGCTTCATCGTAGGTATGCAGATATTTTCGCGACTGTCCGGTGCCGCTGTGCCCGTACTCGCGGAACGTCTGTTCCAGCAGGCTGAAGTCGTTGGCATCCGGGCCGAAGTAGCTGATATGGCGCCCCATATCGCGCGCCTTACGGATGGCTAAGTCCATTTCCGGACGCGTGTAGCGGTGAAAACTGTCGCCTTCCACCTCTGCGGCGTGAAGCTTAAGCTGGGCGAAAATTTTGCGGAACGCGAGGCTGGTGGTGGTGGTTCCCGCCCCGCTGGAACCCGTGACGGCGATAACCGGATGTTTGGCAGACATAGCGAACAACTCCCGAGTCGGTAAGATTAACCGCGAAACTGGCTGCGGGGCATGATGTTGACGGTTTCATGAAGTTCCGACCACACCAGAACCGCTTCGCCGCGTTGTAGTTGCTGTTTTACGTCGGCGACCTTTTGCGCAAGTGAACGTTCATATTCACCATAATCGGTGCCTTCACGCAACACAAAGCTTTCAATCAGGTTATCGAGCGTTTCAGGGTCGATATCTTGCCAGGGAATGATCATCTTTCACCTCCAAGCCACGGCATCAGCCAGTCAGGAATACGTCTCTCCAGCCACATTTGCGGTCGCCGGAAGGTACCGCCGATAAAGCCAACGTGGCCGCCATGTTCCGTTAACTGGTATTCGACGCAGGCAGGAAGTGTGTCAGCGTCAGGGATAACGTGGTGATCCATAAACGGATCATCCTTCGCGTGAATAATCAGCGTCGGAATCGCTATCTGATTGAGCAACGGCATGGCGCTACATTGACGATAATAGTCGATAGCGTCGGCGAAACCGTGAATTTTGGCGGTGATCAGGTCATCAAATTCACGAATTTTGCGCACGCGCTTAAGCTGGCGTAAATCGACCGGCAGCGTGCCGGGATACGCCGCCAGTTTGCGCGACGCGTTGCCTTTTAGCAGGTTGAGCAAATAGCGCTGATACACCCGCGAAAAGCCTTTTTCCATATGGTAACTACAGGCTTCCAGCACGAACGGCGCGGAGACGATCACCGCTGCATCCAGCGGTACCGCGTGGCCTTCTTTCGCCAGCAGACAGGCGAGCATATTGCCGCCGAGTGAATACCCGACCGCCGCCGTGGGCGCCTCACCCAGTTCCTGCTTCAGCCAGTTTAAAAACCAGGTGCCATCTTCTGTTTCACCGGAGTGATAAATACGGTTAAGGCGATTCGGTTCGCCACTGCAGCCGCGAAAATGCATCACCACGCCGAGCCAGCCGCGTTCTTTCGCCGCCTGAATCAGGCCGTGCGCATAGGGGCTGTGCAGGCTGCCTTCCAGACCGTGGAACACCACCAGACGCGGTTTGTGCTTCGCCTGCATCGGGTCTTCGCTCCAGGCAATATCCAGAAAGTCGCCGTCAGGTAAATCGAGGCGCTGCCAGTGCGGCGTAAAGTGTAGCCGACGGCGGATAAGCCTCGGCAGCATAGTTTGCAGATGTGGGTTGCTGATGCCAGGCATCGGACGAAAGGATGAGGAGTCGTCCTGCGGGACATCAAACTCTGCGGGAGTAATTTGGGCCATAACGTTGCGATGTTCTCTTTTAATCTGCTGACTACTATACCGTCACTTTTTGATTGTGTTTAAAAAAATGGGCGGTGGTAGCCTCTTTTACTCCTTTTAGGGTTGACCTGCGTCACAAATTTTTCATGTGATTATTACTCTCAAGCTAATGATTCCTTCCTAAGCTTAATTGATGACTTTCTCACCAGGGTTCAGACTCTTCTCAGTGTTAAGCAAATCAAAATGATTCGCTGAATCAGGAGGTTAATAATGTTATCTGGGCAAACACCCGCACGGGTATGGAACACGCGACGCACCGAGAAACAGCGCCGCCTGGCGTCTGTACCGGTGCAGGGCAAGGTGCTACCGACGGCAGACCTTGTCGCAATGCTGGAAAAACTGATCGCGCCGGGCGACAGAGTGGTATTAGAAGGGAATAACCAAAAACAGGCAGATTTCCTGTCTCGTTCCCTTGCTGAAGTCAACCCGCAGATTGTTCACGACCTGCATATGATCATGCCAAGCGTCGGTCGTAGTGAACACCTCGACATCTTCGAGAAAGGTATCGCTCACAAGCTGGACTTCTCTTTCTCCGGTACGCAAAGCCTGCGTATTTCGCAGCTGCTGGAAGATGGCCTGCTGGAAATCGGTGCAATTCACACCTACATCGAACTCTACTCTCGCCTCTATGTTGACCTGGCCCCGAACGTGGCGCTGATTGCTGGTTTTAAAGCCGACAGCAAAGGCAACCTTTACACCGGCGCCAGCACCGAAGATACGCCAGCGCTGGTTGAAGCGGCCGCCTTCCATGACGGTATCGTCATCGCACAGGTGAACGAACTGGTGGACGACGAATGCGACCTGCCGCGTGTGGATATTCCCGGTTCGTGGATTGATTTCGTGGTCGTTGCGGACAAACCGTTCTTTATCGAACCGCTGTTTACTCGTGACCCGCGTCTGATTAAACAAGAACACATCCTGATGGCGATGATGGCGATTAAAGGCATCTACGCAGAGCATCAGGTGCAGTCACTCAACCACGGTATCGGTTTTAACACCGCCGCGATTGAACTGCTGCTGCCAACCTACGGCGAACAGCTCGGCCTGAAAGGCAAAATCTGTAAACACTGGACGCTTAACCCGCATCCGACGCTGATCCCGGCGATTGAGAGCGGTTGGGTGGAAAGTGTGCACTGCTTCGGTGGTGAACTGGGGATGGAAGAGTACATCCGCGCCCGTCCTGACGTGTTCTTTACCGGTGCCGATGGTTCAATGCGTTCTAACCGCGCGTTCTGCCAGTTAGCTGGTCAGTACGCGGTGGATATGTTTATCGGTTCAACGTTACAGGTTGATGGTCTCGCCAACTCCTCGACTGTCACCCGTGGTCGTCTCTCCGGTTTCGGCGGCGCGCCAAACATGGGCCATGACCCGCACGGTCGTCGTCATGCAACGCCTGCCTGGCTGAACATGATCACCGAACCAGACCCAATGCAGCGCGGTAAAAAACTCGTCGTTCAGATGGTGGAAACCTTCCAGGCGGGTGTGAAACCGACCTTCGTCGAAACGCTGGATGCCGTTGAAGTGGCGAAATCCTCCGGGATGCCGCTGGCGCCGGTCATGATTTACGGCGATGACGTGACCCACGTGCTGACCGAAGAAGGTATCGCTTACCTCTACCGTGCGGAAAGCCTGGAAGAGCGTCGCGCGATGGTCGCCGCCGTTGCCGGTATTACCGATATTGGCCTGGGCGTTGATGCCAAACGTGTTGCTGAGCTGCGTAAGAGCGGCAAAGTGGTTTACCCGGAAGATATGGGCATTCGCCGTACCGACGCCACCCGTTCCCTGCTGGCTGCCAGCAGCGTGTCCGACCTGGTGGAATGGTCCGGTGGTTTGTACAACCCACCTGCGAAATTCCGGAGCTGGTAATGAAACTTCTGCCACAGATTCAGGTTGAAGGCGGTGCCGAATGGCTGGCGCGAACCGCCACGCAATGTCTTGTCGACGAAGCACGTTTAAGCCCGAAACCCGGTCTGGTGGACAGCCGGGGCAGCGGGGCGCATCACGACCTGACGCTGGCGCTGATGGAGCGTTCCGCCCACAGCCTGACCCCAACGTTTCATGCCCTGGCGCAGCAAAGCTGGCAGCGTCCGGCGGATGTTGCGCTCAGACAAACCATTGGGCGACTGGGACGCGAGGGCGAGCAACAGATGATGGCCGCCACCCAGGGTGTAAATACTCACCGTGGCGCAATTTGGGCGCTGGGCCTGCTGGTTAGCGCGGTGGCGATGCTCGGCGGTGCTGGTACGGCGAAAGCCATTAGCACCACGGCGGCAAAACTGGCGATGTTGCCGGATGCTGTCGCGCCGAAAGTGTTCAGCAAAGGGCTTCGTGCCACCCACCGCTATCGAGTGCCAGGCGCGAGGGAAGAAGCACAACAGGCTTTCCCGCATGTCATGCAGCGCGCTCTACCGCAGCTTCGCTTAAGCCGCCTGAACGGCAGCAGCGAAACGCACGCCAGGCTGGATGCGCTGATGGCGATCATGACCTCGCTCAGCGACACCTGCGTGCTCTCGCGTAGCGGAATGCACGGCCTGGAAACCATGCAAAACGGCGCGCGTGCTGTCCTGCTGGCTGGCGGCACCGCGCAGCCGGAAGGGCGCAAGGCGCTGGCAAAGCTGGATGCACAAATGCTGGCGCTCAACGCTTCACCGGGCGGCGCTGCCGACCTGCTGGCCGCCACGCTGTTTCTCGACCGTATTGACGCGTCTTCCGCGCCTTATTTACCGAATTAAGAGGATGTTATGGAACACATTACGATCTCTTTGCCTGCCAGCCGCACACTAAGCGGCAAAGCACTGGCAGGCGTTGTGGGCTCCGGGGATATGGAGGTGTTATTCACCGCCGACCAGGAGAAAACCCTGACAATTGATATCACCACCTCGGTGGACAACAGCCGCGCCCGTTGGGAAGCGCTGTTCAACCGCCTGAGCCTTGTGAGCGAACTGCCATCCGGCAAGCTGGTTGTCCACGATTTTGGTGCAACACCGGGCGTGGCTCGTATTCGTATCGAACAGGTCTTTGAGGAGGTGAGCTATGCGTGATGACCGCAGTTTTATCGAATTAAAAGCACGTCAGCGTGCGCACGCGCTGCTGGATGACGGCAGCTATCGCGAACTGCTGGACCCGTTCGAAGGCATTGTTTCACCGTGGCTTGGGCCGCAGGGCATCGTGCCGCAGGCCGATGACGGCATGGTTGTCGCCAAAGGCACCATCAACGGTCAACCGGCCGTGGTTGTGGCGATTGAAGGCGCGTTCCAGGGCGGCAGCATGGGCGAAGTCTCCGGTGCCAAAATGGCGGCGGCGCTTGAACTGGCGGCGGAAGATAACCGTAACGGTATCCCAACACAGGCCGTACTTTGCCTTGAAACCGGTGGTGTGCGTTTACAGGAAGCTAACCTCGGCCTGGCGGCAATTGCCGATATCCATGCCGCGATTGTTGACCTGCGCCGTTATACCCCGGTGATCGGGATTGTCGCCGGTACCGTAGGTTGCTTCGGCGGGATGTCTATCGCTGCCGCGCTGTGCAGCTATCTGATTGTCACCCGCGAAGCACGTCTGGGCCTGAACGGTCCGCAGGTTATCGAACAGGAAGCCGGGATTGCTGAATATGATTCCCGCGACCGTCCGTTTATCTGGAGCATGACCGGTGGCGAAGTGCGTTATGAAAGCGGGCTGGTCGATGCGCTGGTGGGCGACGGCGTTAACGCGGTGAAAGCGGCGATGAACGACGCGATTGCTAAAGGCGTACCGGCGAAACATCGCACCGATAATTACGACTGGTATCTGAATCGCCTGACGAATTTCGACACCCGCAAACAGGCTGATGCTGAACAGATTAAAGCGCTTTTTGCCCGGGAGGTGAAATGATGAGTAACTCAGTAAGCCGTGGGGCATTGTGGCTGGAAAAACTGGCCCCGAACGCACAACGCGTACAAGGTCTTTGCCCGTCAGTCCAGGCGGCGGATGGCGAAATTAATGGGGAAGCAGTACGTTTTGTGGCAGTTGTTCCCGATGCTAATAACCACTTCCCACGCGCGGCAAAAGGCGAAGTGGGCCTGCTTGAAGGCTGGACGCTGGCGAAAGTGGTCAGCGAAACGGTCGCCGCGGATGCAGACAAAGCCATTAAACGCCCAATCATCGCGGTGATTGATGTCCCGAGTCAGGCCTATGGCCGTCGTGAAGAAGCGTTCGGTATTCACCAGGCGCTGGCCGGTGCTGCAGGGGCGTATGCCAATGCGCGTCTGGCCGGTCACCCGGTGGTTGGTTTGATTGTCGGTAAAGCGATGTCTGGTGCGTTTCTGGCGCACGGCTATCAGGCTAATCAACTGATTGCCTTCAACGATTCCGGCGTGTTGATTCACGCGATGGGGAAAGAGTCTGCCGCGCGTATCACCCTGCGTACCGTTGACGCGCTGGAAAAACTGGCGGCGACCATTCCGCCGATGGCGTATGACATCAGCAACTACGCCACGCTGGGCCTGCTGGCGAAACTGCTGGATATCAGCAACCCGGATGCCCCAACCGATAACGATCTGACGCAGGTGAACAACACGCTGCAACAGGCCATCAAAGACGCTCGTCAGGACACCTCGCTGAAAAATCGCCTGGGTGCTGACAACCGCCGCAGTTCGGCGCTCGTTCGTGAACGTATGCGCGCCAGCTGGTAAGTAAAAAGAGACCTGCCAGAGTCAACCCCGTGGGCACAGCCGCTGCGCCCACCGGGAGTCTGCACTCTGAAAATAATAACCATCGCGTCAGTGACTTTTCTTTTTAACTACAGGTGATTTATGACTTACGTAATTATTCATGCCCTTGCACCGATTTTCGTGATCATGCTACTGGGATTCTGGGCAGGTAAGGCCAAAATGGTCGATAACAAGAATGTTTCCCTGCTTAATATTTTTGTCATGGATTTCGCACTGCCTGCCGCGCTGTTCAGCGCCACCGTACAAACTCCGTGGGCCGGGATTGTCGCTCAGTCGCCGCTGATTGTGGTACTGACCCTGGCGATGTGGATTATCTACGCGGCTATCTACTTCATGGCCGTGAAAGTCTTCAATAAATCGCCGCAGGATGCTGCCGTGCTGACGCTGACCGTCGCACTGCCGAACTATGCCGCGCTTGGCCTGCCGATTCTGGGCAGTGTGCTGGGTGAAACCCCGGCGACCTCGCTTTCTGTGGCGGTCTCTATCGCCTGTGGTTCCGTACTGATGACGCCGTTCTGCCTGCTGATTCTGGAACGTGAAAAAGCGCGTGCCGAAGGCGGTAACAGCGGTAATACCCTTTCAATGCTTCCGGTGTTGATGTGGCGCTCGCTGAAAAAACCGATCGTCATGGGCCCGTTGCTGGGGGTGATCCTCTCCGCGATTGGCATCAAAATGCCGGAAATGCTGTTGGCGGCGATTAAACCGCTGGGCCTGTCGGCAACTGCGGCAGCGCTGTTCCTGACCGGGGTGATCCTCTCTGCGCGTAAACTGCAAATTAACACCATGGTCATTAGTGCGACTATCGCCAAACTGCTGATTCAGCCGTTCATCGCATGGGGTATCGTGCTGGCGTTTGGCCTGCATGGTTCTGTCGCCATCACTGCTATTCTGATGATTGCGCTCTCTGCCGGTTTCTTCGGCGTGGTATTCGGTAACCGATTTGGCGTGCAATCGCCGGATGCGGAAGCGGTGCTGCTGCTGAGCTCGGTTCTGTGTATCCTGTCGCTGCCGCTGTTTATCTCGCTGACTTCAGGAATCTAAGTTATGACCACGACATTACGCCCGCACGACCTTATCTGGCTTAATTCCCGCGATGCGCTGGAATCCGTAACAGAGGCGTGGGTAGACGGTATCTGGCATACCGGTCTGCCGGTGGTGGTGCGGCGTGATGTTGATGCGCAGGGGCGCATCCCGGTTGGGGTGCGCGGAATGCGTCGAGACCAGCGTGCCGCAGGGTGGGTTAAACGTGAGTCTGTCGTTCGCGTATGCACGCCTGAATCGCTGGTCAATCCCCTCGAATTACTCCGTTCTCCGTTTGTTTCACAGCCTCCCGTACAACTGGCGTTAATGCTGGCTCAACAACGCTGGCCGTGGACGTGGGGCGTCACCGGCAGTACCGGTTATGCGCTGGCAACGGGGATACCGGTTATCCATGCCGCCAGCGATCTGGATCTGTTGATCCGCGCGCCTGAGCCGTTAACACGCGACGCGCTACAGCGCTGGCAGCAGCAACTGACGGGCGCGCTGTGCCGCGCTGACACCCAGGTGGAAACGCCGGAAGGCGCGTTTGCGCTGGCGGAGTGGCTGCGCGATGGCAAAGCGCTGCTGAAAACCAGCCAGGGGCCGCGACTGGTTCGCTCCCCCTGGAGCAGGGAGGAATAATGAAAATTCTGTTTACCTTTCCCGGCCAGGGCACGCAGCATCCCGGCATGTTGCAACACCTGCCCGGTGATGAACTGGCGCAAGCCCGTGAAGTGCTGGGCGATGAGGCGCTGACGCTGGATACGCCCGATGCGCTGAAACATACCCGCGCGGTACAGCTGTCGCTGCTGATTGCGGGCGTTGCCTGGGCACGTGAGCTGGAGCGGCGTGATGTTGCGCCGGATATCGTCAGCGGTTTGTCGATTGGCGCGTATCCTGCCGCCGTGGTAGCGGGGGCGTTGGATTTCCGTGATGCGCTGACGCTGGTGGCGCTGCGTGGTGATTTGATGGAGCAGGCGTACCCTCACGGTTACGGGTTAACGGCGATTATGGGGTTAACCCTGAGCCAGGTTGAGCCGTTGCTGGAGGGGACGGGAACGTACATCGCCAATCTCAATGCCGAAACCCAGACGGTGATTGCCGGGCCGGATGAAGGCATGGCCATCGTTGCAAAACGCGCGATGGCGAAGGGTGCGACGAAAGCGCCGAGACTGGCGGTGAGCGTACCGTCGCACTGTGAACTGCTGGCGCAACCGGCGCAGAAGCTGGTGCAGGCATTTAACGGCGTGATGCTTAAGCGTCCGCGTTATGCGTATCTGAGTGGCAGTACCGGACGTGTGTTGTGGCAGCCGGAACGCATCGCTGATGATTTAGCAATGAACATGGCGCGCACAGTGCGCTGGCAGGAGGCGGTCATTTCCGCTAATGAACGCGAAGCGCGGCTGGCGATTGAGATGCCGCCGGGCGGTATTTTGACCTGCTTAACGCGTCAGGCCGCGTGGGAAGGCGAGTCGATTTCGCTGGAGCGTAGCGGCGTGGATGTGGCAGTGCATCTGGCACAGCGGTTGCGCCAGGCCGGATAATGCCTGATGCGCTGCGCTTATCAGGCCTACGGGGCCGTGTGGCCGTGTGGGATTTCTTCCAGGCTCCGCGCGTACATACGTCCTTCAGCGGCGAGGGCGCGGAGGTTTGGATCCTGCTCGCGGTTGCGGCTGAACACGATCGCGATGAGCTGCTGCATCTGGTACGGCTGCGACAACTTCAGTAACTGTACTGAACTCTCATACACCTTCTTCATCCGCCCCGGCATCAGGGTAAAACCGACCCCCGCCTGCACTAAACTCAACATCGAGAAAATATCATTCACCCTTGTCACGATCTCCGGTTCAAACCCGGCGATATGAAACGCTTCCTGAAAACCGGCGTAGGTGGCAAACCCTTCCGCCAGCGAGACAAACTTCTGGTCACGATAATCACGCAGATCGGCGAGTGAGTCGGTATTCAGCGAGGCTGAGGCAGGCGCGGCGAGAAAAATATCATCGTGGAACAGCGGCAGCACTTCCATGTTGTTGCGGTCGATATCGCTCTCAGAGATAGAGATGATGATTGCATCCAGCGTGCCGTCTTCCAGCATATGCAGCAAGGTGTCGTTAGAGCCCATTGTGAGGTCAAGCTCCAGATCCGGACGCCGCAGTTTCATCCCCATGATCAGGCGCGGCACGGTTTCCAGCGTAAGCGAATAGAGCGTGCCGACGCGCAGACGCCCCTGGCCGACACCCGCCGTTTTACGCGCCTCTTCCAGACCGCGCGCCATCAACTGGGTCACTTCCTGGCAATACTCCAGCAGCGTCCAGGCCGCCGGAAGTGCGACGAGATTGCGGCCTTTATGGATGAACAACGGACAACGAACATTCTCTTCCAGCGTGTGCAGCGCGCGATGCACGCTTACGCCGCTGAGTTCCAGCGCTTCAGCAGTCCGCGCGATATTGCCCTTCTCCATAAAGGTCATGAAGATGGCCAGCTTGCGGAATGTGATGTCGTTGGTCGTGACCGGGTTCATGGTGTGTCGCCTTTATTCGCTCTGAAGCATCGCTTCCAGTTGTTCCTGCGCGTCCAGCCAGGCCATCTCTGCGTCTTCCAGCCCTGCTTTTGCCTGCGCCTGCTGTTGCAGACATTCGGTCAGTTCAGCTTTGCGGCTCTGATCGTAAAGGTCGCTGTCGCCCAGTTTTTCTTCAGCGCTGGCAAGCTGCGCGTTGAGTTTCTCCATCTCTTTTTCCAGGCGGGCGATCTCCTTGCGCAGTGGCTGCGTAAGCGTACGCAGCTCGGCTTCGCGACGTTTCTGATCTTTACGTGCCTGGGCGCTGTTGACGTTATCTTTCGGTGCGTCCTCTGCCTGCGCTTCTTGTTTTTGCGAATCGCTCAGCCACTTCTGATAATCCTCCAGGTCGCCGTCGAACGGTTCGACTTTGCCATCGTGCACCAGATAGAGATCATCGGTGGTCGAGCGCAGCAGGTGACGGTCGTGCGAGACAACGACCAGTGCGCCTTCAAACTCAATCAATGCTTCAGTCAACGCCTGGCGCATATCGAGGTCAAGGTGGTTGGTTGGTTCATCGAGCAGCAGCAGGTTCGGGCGCTGCCAGACGATTAACGCCAGCACCAGGCGCGCTTTTTCGCCGCCGGAGAAACGCCCGGTTGGCTCGCTCACTTTGTCGCCCTGGAAGCCGAAACCGCCGAGGTAGTCACGCAGCTTCTGCTCTAACTCCTGCGGCGCTAAGCGCGCGAGATGTTGAATTGGGGATTCATCGGCACGCAGGAACTCCAGTTGATGCTGAGCAAAGTAGCCAAGCTTAATGCCTTTCGCCAGACCAATCTCGCCGCTTATTGGGGCAAGTTCCCCCGCCAGCATTTTAATCAGCGTCGATTTACCCGCGCCGTTACGCCCAAGCAGGCCAATGCGTGAGCCGGGTACCAGATTCAGTTTAATAGAGTCGAGAATAATGCGCTCGCCGTAGCCCGCGCTGACTTTCTCCATTTTAAGAAGCGGGCTTGGCAGGCTTTCCGGCGCGCGGAAACTAAAGTGGAAGGGGTTATCGACATGTGCCGGGGCGATAAGCTCCATACGTTCCAGCATTTTTACGCGGCTTTGTGCCTGTTTCGCTTTGCTGGCTTTGGCTTTAAAGCGGTCGATGAAGCTTTGCAGATGCGCGACGCGCTGCTGCTGGCTTTCATAGGTGGCCTGCTGCTGGGCAAGACGCGTAGCACGCTGACGCTCAAAGGAGCTGTAGTTGCCGGTGTACTCGAACATCGACTGCTGTTCGATATGAATAATTTTGTCGACGATCGGATCGAGGAAGTCGCGGTCATGGGAAATCAGGATCAGCGTGCCCTGATAGCTCTTCAGCCATTTCTCCAGCCAGATAACGGCGTCAAGATCGAGGTGGTTCGTCGGTTCATCGAGCAGCAGTAAATCGGAGCGGCAAATCAGCGCCTGCGCCAGGTTTAAACGCATACGCCAACCGCCCGAAAAGTCGCTGACCGGGTTGTTCAACTGCTCATTACTGAAGCCCAGACCATGCAGCAGACTGGACGCACGTGAGCGGATGGTCCACGCGTCGATGGCGTCCAGCTTTCCGTGTACGGTGGCGATGGCGTGGCCATCGTTGCGCTCGTTGGCGGCATTCAGTTGCGCTTCAAGCTGACGATATTCGCGATCGCCGTCAATAACATACTCCAGCGCGGGCTCCGCAAGGGCAGGCGTTTCCTGATTCACCCAGGCCAGTTGCCAGTTGCCGGGGAAGGTAAAGCTACCGCCATCGGCGCTTAACTCGTTCTTCAATAACGCCAGCAGCGTGGATTTGCCGCAGCCGTTTTTCCCCACCAGGCCGACTTTTTGCCCTGGGTTGATGGTGGCCGTTGCGTTGTCCAGCAGGACGCGCACGCCGCGTCGAATTTGTAACGAGGAGAAAACAATCATAAGGCGCCGTATGTTCTGGGTATGTTAAATTGTCATTGTGATAATGTAATGTGGTGAGCGAATCGCCACACCGGGCCGCAATGGTAGCCCAAAATGATGACGATACACAAAATCATTCCTGCTGCGCGTGCGCCCGGAAATGATAAACGGAGGGGAATGATGTCGCAGACGCCGAAAGTATTGCTGCTGTATGCCCATCCGGAATCACAGGACTCGGTAGCGAACCGGGTTTTGCTCAAACCTGCCACGCAGCTGAGCAATGTGACCGTGCATGACTTGTACGCAAACTATCCTGATTTTTTTATTGATATCCCGCGTGAACAGGCGCTACTGCGCGAGCACGAGGTGATTGTGTTCCAGCATCCGCTTTATACCTACAGTTGCCCGGCGCTGCTTAAAGAGTGGCTCGACCGGGTGCTCAGCCGCGGCTTTGCCAGCGGGGTGGGGGGCAACCAACTGGCGGGAAAGTACTGGCGTAGCGTCATTACTACAGGTGAACCGGAAAGCGCCTACCGTTATGACGCGCTGAACCGCTACCCGATGAGCGATATTTTACGTCCCTTTGAACTGACCGCGGCGATGTGTCGCATGCACTGGATGAATCCGATGATCATCTACTGGGCTCGCCGTCAATCGCCGGAAGCGCTGGCGAGCCATGCGAGAGCCTATGGCGAGTGGCTCGCCTCACCGATTGCACCAGGAGGCCGCTGATGGAAGGTTCGGATCTGTTACTGGCCGGTGTGCTGTTTCTGTTTGCCGCGGTGGTGGCGGTGCCGCTCGCTGCCCGTTTGGGCATTGGCGCAGTACTGGGCTACCTGCTGGCGGGGATTGCTATCGGCCCGTGGGGGCTGGGTTTTATCAGCGACGTCGATGAAATTCTTCATTTTTCGGAGTTAGGTGTCGTCTTCCTGATGTTTATTATCGGGCTTGAACTGAACCCGGCCAAGCTCTGGCAACTCCGGCGACCTATCTTCGGTATTGGTGCGGCACAAGTCATGTTGAGTGCATTTATCCTCGGCGGCCTGTTGCTGCTGACAGATTTCTCCTGGCAAGCGGCGGTGATTGGCGGGCTGGGCCTGGCGATGTCGTCAACGGCGATGGCGTTGCAACTGATGCGTGAGAAGGGGATGAACCGTAGTGAATCGGGGCAACTCGGTTTTTCGGTGCTGCTGTTTCAGGATTTAGCGGTGATCCCCGCGCTGGCGCTGGTACCGCTGCTGGCGGGATCGGGCGATGACCATTTTGACTGGATGTCCATCGGCATGAAGGTGCTGGTGTTTGGTGGCGTACTGATTGGTGGACGCTATCTGTTGCGTCCGGTGTTCCGCTTTATTGCGGCGTCGGGCGTGCGTGAAGTGTTTACGGCGGCGACGCTTCTGTTGGTGTTGGGCTCCGCACTGTTTATGGATGCGCTGGGGCTGTCGATGGCTCTCGGAACGTTTATCGCCGGGGTGCTGCTGGCGGAAAGTGAATATCGCCATGAACTGGAAACAGCAATCGAGCCCTTTAAGGGGCTGCTGCTGGGGCTGTTCTTTATTTCTGTGGGCATGGCGCTCAATCTTGGCGTGCTCTACACCCACATTCTGTGGGTGGTCGGCAGTGTGGTGGTGCTGGTGGCAGTGAAAACGCTGGTGCTGTATGTGCTGGCGCGACTGCATGGACTGCGTAGCTCCGAGCGGATGCAGTTCGCTGGCGTACTCAGCCAGGGTGGCGAGTTCGCGTTTGTGCTTTTTTCCGCCGCATCGAGCGTGAAGCTGTTTAAAGGCGACCAGATGGCGCTGCTGCTGGTGACCGTAACCCTGTCAATGATGACCACACCACTGCTGATGAAAACAATCGACCGTGTGCTGTCGCGCCGCTTCAACGGCCCGGAAGAAGAAGAGGAAGCGCCGTGGGTGGAAGACGATAAGCCGCAGGTGATTGTGGTTGGCTTTGGCCGTTTTGGTCAGGTGATTGGTCGTTTGCTGATGGCGAACAAGCTGCGCATCACCGTGCTGGAGCGCGATATCAGTGCGGTAAACCTGATGCGAAAATATGGCTATAAGGTCTACTACGGCGACGCGACGCAGGTTGAGTTACTGCGTTCTGCCGGTGCGGAGCAGGCGCAGTCGATAGTCATCACCTGTAACGACCCGGAGGACACCATGAAGCTGGTGGAAATCTGCCAGCAGCATTTTCCTCACCTCAATATTATGGCGCGTGCCCGGGGACGTGTGGAAGCGCACGAACTGCTGCAGGCGGGCGTGTTACAGTTTTCCCGTGAGACCTTTTCCAGCGCGCTGGAACTGGGGCGTAAGGCGCTCATCTCGACGGGAATGCATCCGCATCAGGCACAGCGGGCGCAACTGCACTTCCGTCGCCTCGATATGCGGATGCTGCGTGAACTGATGCCGGTGCATAGCGATACACAGCAGATTTCGCGCGTACGGGAAGCCCGGCGTGAACTGGAAGAAATCTTCCAGCGAGAGATGCAACAAGAGCGACGCCAACTGGATGGCTGGGACGAATTTGAATAAAAGGTGAAGTATGGCGGTACGTAAACGGTTTATCGCGGGCGCGAAATGCCCGGCGTGTCAGGCGCAGGATTCCATGGCCATGTGGCGCGAAAATAATGTTGATATTGTTGAATGTGTTAAGTGCGGTCATCAGATGCGGGAAGCGGATAAAGAAGCGCGCGAGCACGTTCGCAAAGATGAGCAAGTGATTGGCATTTTTCATCCCGACTAGCGTTATCGCTCGCCTTTTTTTAAGCTAAGGGGTACACGGGTGCAGAATTCCGCTACAATCTGCGCCACTATTCTTCCCTTGCTCAGGAGATATCATGAAAGTAGCAAAAGACCTGGTGGTCAGCCTGGCCTATCAGGTACGTACAGAAGACGGTGTGTTGGTTGATGAGTCTCCGGTAAGTGCGCCGCTGGACTATCTGCATGGTCACGGTTCCCTGATCTCTGGCCTGGAAACAGCGCTGGAAGGTCACGAAGTTGGCGATAAATTCGATGTGGCTGTCGGCGCGAACGACGCTTACGGTCAGTATGACGAAAACCTGGTGCAGCGCGTTCCTAAAGACGTGTTCATGGGCGTTGACGAACTGCAGGTTGGCATGCGCTTCCTGGCAGAAACTGACCAGGGCCCGGTTCCGGTTGAAATCACTGAAGTTGAAGACGATCACGTTGTGGTTGATGGTAACCACATGCTGGCGGGTCAGAATCTGAAATTTAACGTGGAAGTTGTGGCTATCCGTGAAGCTACCGAAGAAGAACTGGCTCATGGCCACGTTCACGGTGCGAACGGTCACGACCACGATCACGATCATGGCCACGATGGTTGCTGCGGCGGCCACGGTCACGACCATGGTCACGAACACGGTAAAGGCGGTTGTGGTAACGGCGGTTGCGGTTGCCATTAATTTAGCCTTCGCCGGACAAGGGGCTTGCACCGCTATCCGGCAACAAAAAAGCGGGAATAATCCCGCTTTTTTTACGTCTTAATAGTGAGGCGGTGGCGTCTCTTCTGACTGAGACGCGATGTGCGATGGCTGACTGGCCTTCAGTTTTTCCGTCAGTAACCGCAGATGTTCACGTAGCTTCGACATTTCCAGCTCATGCTGGGTGACCGTCTGGTTAAGATCTTCAATGGTGATCTCCTGAAACGCCAGGCGGCTTTCAAGTTCTTCCATCCGCGCTTCAATACTCATTTCTTGCATCATTAACCTCTTCGCTGTTAGTTCCGGCGTACTTCCCGGTGCCGCGGATTCTACTTAACTTTCGGCGCCCACGCAGCATTCCTTCGTCAAGGGGGAAACTAATTTAAACAAAAATAGTCTGAAAAGTGTCGAGAATCAGGAGCGTTCGTATGTAGATTTGTTCTGCAAGGCTATATAGTACGCTTCTCACTTAGTAAATCTTGGGGCGAGAGGCCCCGGCCCTGGAGAGATGGATGAAATCACTGTTTAAAGTAACGCTTCTGGCAACCACGATGGCCGTTGCACTGAATGCGCCGCTGGCGTTTGCCGCTGACTCCGCGAAAACTGCAGCAGCCGCAGAAAGCAAATCCGCTTTCAAAAACGACGACCAGAAATCCGCCTATGCACTGGGTGCATCGTTGGGTCGTTACATGGAAAACTCCCTGAAAGAACAGGAAAAACTGGGCATCAAACTGGATAAAGATCAGCTGATCGCCGGTGTTCAGGATGCGTTTGCTGATAAGAGCAAACTGTCCGATCAGGAAATCGAGCAAACACTGCAGGCTTTCGAAGCGCGCGTGAAGTCTTCCGCTCAGGCGAAGATGGAAAAAGACGCCGCGGATAACGAAGCGAAAGGTAAAGAGTACCGCGCGAAATTTGCTAAAGAAAAAGACGTGAAAACCTCGTCTACTGGTCTGCTCTACAAAGTAGAGAAAGCGGGTACCGGTAGCGCGCCGACCGATAGCGACACCGTGGTGGTCAACTACAAAGGTACGCTTATCGACGGTAAAGAGTTCGATAACTCTTATACCCGTGGCGAACCGCTCTCCTTCCGTCTTGATGGCGTGATCCCTGGCTGGACTGAAGGCCTGAAAAACATCAAGAAAGGTGGCAAAATCAAACTGGTTATCCCACCGGATCTGGCTTACGGTAAAACCGGCGTTCCGGGGATCCCGGCTAACTCCACCCTGGTCTTCGACGTTGAACTGTTAGACGTTAAGCCAGCACCAAAAGCGGACGCGAAAGCTGACGCTGCGCCAGCTGAGAAAGCGGCAACCGCAGATAAAAAATAAGAGTCTGACCGCCGCCGCCCACTGGGCGGCGGCTTTTTATTACCTGCCTGATATAATTAATGCTGGAAAGCGCCTGATGCGCGTATTACTTTAGATCCCCCTATTAGTGATGAGCCTGCCCTGACAACATAACGACAGGCTCCTGAAAAGGAGTGCTTTTTTACATGTCCAGGTCGCTTTTAACCAACGAAACCAGTGAACTTGATTTACTGGATCAACGTCCTTTCGATAAAACCGATTTCGAGATCCTGAAGTCCTACGAAGCGGTCGTGGACGGGTTAGCGATGCTCATTGGTTCCCATTGTGAAATTGTGCTGCATTCTTTGCAGGACCTGAAGTGCTCGGCCATTCGAATCGCTAACGGTGAACATACCGGGCGGAAAATCGGCTCGCCGATTACCGACCTGGCCCTGCGCATGCTGCACGATATGACCGGCGCAGATAGCAGTGTTTCCAAATGCTATTTTACTCGTGCCAAAAGTGGTGTGCTGATGAAGTCCGTAACTATCGCGATTCGCAACCGCGAACAACGCGTTATCGGGCTGCTGTGCATCAACATGAATCTTGATGTGCCTTTCTCCCAAATCATGAATACCTTTATTCCGCCGGAAACGCCGGAAGTGAACTCGCAGGTTAACTTTGCCTCTTCGGTTGAAGACCTGGTGACCCAAACGCTGGAGTTCACGATTGAAGAGGTGAATGCCGATCGCAACGTTTCCAATAACGCTAAAAATCGCCAGATCGTGCTTAACCTTTACGAGAAAGGAATCTTTGATATCAAGGATGCGATTAATCAGGTGGCCGACCGCCTGAACATCTCCAAACACACGGTGTATCTCTACATCCGCCAGTTCAAGAGCGGCGACTTTGTGGGGCAAGATAAGTAATGCGTTTTGCCATCATGGTGACCGGCCCGGCTTACGGAACGCAACATGCCAGCAGTGCGCTGCAGTTCGCGCAGGCGGTGCTGAGCGAAGGTCACGAGCTTGCCTGCGTGTTCTTTTATCGCGAGGGCGTCTACAACGCCAATCAGCTTACAGCACCTGCCAGCGATGAGTTTGACGTGGTGCGTGGCTGGCAGAGGCTGCATGATGAACAGGGTGTCGAGCTGCATATTTGCGTGGCGGCGGCATTACGACGCGGTGTGACGGACGAAACCGAAGCGAAAAATCTGTCGCTGCCAGGTTTTAATCTTCAGCCGGGCTTCTCTCTGAGCGGGCTGGGGGCGCTGGCGCAAGCTTCGCTGACCTGCGATCGCATGGTGCAGTTCTGATGAAACGTGTCGCTTTTATTTTTTCGACGGCGCCGCACGGGAGCGCATCCGGCCGTGAAGGGCTTGATGCCTTGCTGGCCGCCTCCGCATTAAGCGAAGACCTCGGTGTATTTTTCATGGGCGACGGGGTGTTTCAACTACTGAACGAGCAAAAGCCGTCAGCGGTGCTGGCGCGCGATTACATCGCGACCTTTAAGCTGATGTCGCTCTACGATATTGAGAATGTCTGGATGTGCGCGGCGTCGCTGCGGGAGCGCGGCTTAGGTGCATCCACGACCTTTGTCACCGATGTCGAGTTGCTGGAGCCTGATGCGCTCCGTCAGCAGCTTGATGGCTATGATGTGATTCTCCGCTTCTGAGGCGTCTATGCTGCATACCTTAAGTATTTCTCCCTGGCATACGGACATGAACGCGCTGATGCGCGTGCTGAAAGAGGGGGATGATTTGCTGCTTCGTGCTGATGGCGTGGTGGCTGCAATTGAAGGCAGCCGCTTTCTTGATATCCTCCGTTCCGCCCCCATATCCCTTCACGTGCTGCAAGAAGATGTTGAAGCGCGTGGGCTATGTGGTCAAATTTCGAACAGTGTCGTCAGGGTTAGCTATACTGACTTCGTCAGGCTGGCGGTAAAACATGCGTCTCAGATGGCCTGGTAGATGCCAGGTTGTTGTATATTTCTTGACACCTTTTCGACACCGCCCTAAAATTCTGCGTCCTCATATTATATGAGGCGATTTATTACGTGTTTACGAAGCAAAAGCTAAAACCAGGAGCTATTTAATGGCAACAGTTAACCAGCTGGTTCGCAAACCACGTGCTCGCAAAGTTGCAAAAAGCAACGTGCCTGCACTGGAAGCCTGCCCGCAGAAACGTGGCGTATGTACTCGTGTATATACTACCACTCCTAAAAAACCGAACTCCGCACTGCGTAAAGTTTGCCGTGTTCGTCTGACTAACGGTTTTGAAGTGACCTCCTACATCGGTGGTGAAGGTCATAACCTGCAGGAGCACTCCGTGATCCTGATCCGTGGTGGTCGTGTAAAAGACCTTCCGGGTGTTCGTTACCACACCGTTCGTGGTGCGCTTGACTGCTCCGGCGTTAAAGACCGTAAGCAAGCTCGCTCCAAGTATGGCGTGAAGCGTCCTAAGGCTTAATGGTTCTCCGTTAAGTAAGGCCAAACGTTTTAAATTAATGTCAAACTAAACTCTTTGAGTTTTGGACAATCCTGAATTAACAACGGAGTATTTCCATGCCACGTCGTCGCGTCATTGGTCAGCGTAAAATCCTGCCGGATCCTAAGTTCGGATCAGAACTGCTGGCTAAATTTGTAAATATCCTGATGGTAGATGGTAAAAAATCTACTGCAGAAACTATCGTATACAGCGCGCTGGAGACCCTGGCTCAGCGTTCTGGTAAAAATGAACTGGAAGCTTTCGAAGTAGCTCTCGAAAACGTGCGCCCGACTGTCGAAGTTAAGTCTCGCCGCGTTGGTGGTTCTACTTATCAGGTACCAGTTGAAGTCCGTCCGGTCCGTCGTAATGCTCTGGCAATGCGTTGGATCGTTGAAGCTGCTCGTAAACGCGGTGATAAATCCATGGCTCTGCGCCTGGCGAACGAACTCACTGATGCTGCAGAGAACAAAGGTACTGCAGTTAAGAAACGTGAAGACGTTCACCGTATGGCCGAAGCCAACAAGGCGTTCGCACACTACCGTTGGTAATCCCTTCGGAGTATTAGTCACCAGGCGGGCGCTTCAGCGAAGCAGCCCGCTTTGGGTTACTTAACTGAACGCCTAAAAAGATAAACGAGGAATCAAATGGCTCGTACAACACCCATCGCACGCTACCGTAACATCGGTATCAGTGCGCACATCGACGCCGGTAAAACCACCACTACCGAACGTATTCTGTTCTACACCGGTGTAAACCATAAAATCGGTGAAGTTCATGACGGCGCCGCTACCATGGACTGGATGGAGCAGGAGCAGGAACGTGGTATTACCATCACTTCCGCAGCGACTACTGCATTCTGGTCTGGTATGGCTAAGCAGTATGAACCGCATCGCGTAAACATCATCGACACCCCGGGGCACGTTGACTTCACAATCGAAGTAGAACGTTCCATGCGTGTTCTTGATGGTGCGGTAATGGTTTACTGCGCAGTCGGTGGTGTTCAGCCACAGTCTGAAACCGTATGGCGTCAGGCTAACAAATATAAAGTTCCGCGCATCGCGTTCGTTAACAAAATGGACCGTATGGGCGCTAACTTCCTGAAAGTTGTTGGTCAGATCAAAACCCGTCTGGGCGCGAACCCGGTTCCGCTGCAGCTGGCAATTGGTGCTGAAGAACATTTCACCGGTGTTGTTGACCTGGTGAAAATGAAAGCCATCAACTGGAACGATGCAGACCAGGGCGTTACCTTCGAATACGAAGATATCCCTGCTGACATGGTTGAACTGGCCAACGAATGGCACCAGAACCTGCTGGAATCCGCTGCTGAAGCTTCTGAAGAGCTGATGGAGAAATACCTGGGTGGTGAAGAACTGACTGAAGAAGAGATCAAAACTGCTCTGCGTCAGCGTGTTCTGAACAACGAAATCATCCTGGTAACCTGTGGTTCTGCGTTCAAGAACAAAGGTGTTCAGGCGATGCTGGATGCGGTAATTGATTACCTGCCATCCCCAATCGATGTTCCGGCGATCAACGGTATCCTGGACGACGGTAAAGACACGCCGGCTGAGCGTCACGCAAGTGATGACGAGCCGTTCGCTGCTCTGGCGTTCAAAATCGCTACCGACCCGTTCGTAGGTAACCTGACCTTCTTCCGTGTGTACTCCGGTGTGGTTAACTCTGGTGATACCGTACTGAACTCCGTGAAAGCTGCACGTGAGCGTTTCGGTCGTATCGTTCAGATGCACGCTAACAAACGTGAAGAGATCAAAGAAGTTCGCGCGGGCGATATCGCTGCTGCAATCGGTCTGAAAGACGTAACCACTGGTGACACGCTGTGTGATCAAGATGCGCCGATCATTCTGGAACGTATGGAATTCCCTGAGCCGGTAATCTCCATCGCAGTAGAACCGAAAACCAAAGCTGACCAGGAAAAAATGGGTCTGGCTCTGGGTCGTCTGGCTAAAGAAGACCCGTCATTCCGCGTATGGACTGACGAAGAATCTAACCAGACCATCATCGCTGGTATGGGTGAGCTGCACCTCGACATCATCGTTGACCGTATGAAACGTGAATTCAACGTTGAAGCGAACGTCGGTAAACCTCAGGTTGCTTACCGCGAAGCGATTCGCGCGAAAGTTACCGATATCGAAGGTAAACACGCGAAACAGTCTGGTGGTCGCGGTCAGTATGGTCACGTCGTTATCGACATGTACCCGCTGGAGCCGGGCTCTAACCCGAAAGGTTACGAGTTCATCAACGACATCAAAGGTGGTGTAATTCCTGGCGAATACATCCCGGCCGTTGATAAAGGCATCCAGGAGCAGCTGAAGTCTGGTCCGCTGGCTGGTTATCCGGTTGTAGACATGGGTATTCGTCTGCACTTCGGTTCTTACCACGACGTTGACTCCTCTGAACTGGCGTTTAAACTGGCTGCTTCTATTGCCTTTAAAGAAGGCTTTAAGAAAGCAAAACCTGTTCTGCTTGAGCCTATCATGAAGGTTGAAGTAGAAACTCCGGAAGAGAACACTGGTGATGTTATCGGTGACTTGAGCCGTCGTCGCGGTATGCTGCGCGGTCAGGAATCTGAAGTAACTGGCGTTAAGATCCACGCTGAAGTTCCGCTGTCTGAAATGTTCGGATATGCAACTCAGCTGCGTTCTCTGACCAAAGGTCGTGCATCATACACCATGGAATTCCTGAAGTATGATGATGCGCCGAACAACGTTGCTCAGGCCGTAATCGAAGCCCGTGGTAAATAATCCCCGGGGTTAAAACCTAAGTCCCGTGCTCTCTCCTGAAGGGGAGAGCACTATAGTAAGGAATATAGCCGTGTCTAAAGAAAAATTTGAACGTACAAAACCGCACGTCAACGTTGGTACTATCGGCCACGTCGACCACGGTAAAACTACTCTGACCGCTGCAATCACCACCGTACTGGCTAAAACCTACGGCGGTGCTGCTCGTGCTTTCGACCAGATCGATAACGCACCGGAAGAAAAAGCTCGTGGTATCACCATCAACACTTCTCACGTTGAATATGACACCCCGACTCGCCACTACGCGCACGTAGACTGCCCGGGCCACGCCGACTATGTTAAAAACATGATCACCGGTGCTGCGCAGATGGACGGCGCGATCCTGGTTGTTGCT